>JBILLP010000123.1:0-8150 GCA_044376025.1 Bradymonadia bacterium | reverse complement strand
AGTGCGCCCTGCTCGCCGTGAAGGAACTGCGAGAGCATCCACGATGTCAGCGAATGGAGGAATTCGCGCTCCTGCTTCGGCGTGAATTTGGCGAGCCGGTCCTGGATTCTCGGGAACCGCACAAACTCGATCGGCAGCAGCGGAACCTCGGGATTGAGCGGATCGACGTCAATGGACCAGTCGACAGCGACCTCGGCATCCCACTGGTTCTGCTTGGCGCGCCGGTACAGCTCCCGCATCTCCGGAAAGTCTGACCGGTACGAGAAATCAAACGTCGTGGCATGACCGGAGTACATCTCGACCAGGCCGGGGGTCCGCCCCTCCCGGAGCACGAAGCCGCGACCCACCGAGGGCGTCATCGCCGCGAGCACCGACGGGTTCTTCACCTCGCGCATGACCGACATGACCTCGAGCAGCGGCTCGACGCGGCGGCGCATGTGCCCGGGGAGCAGTCCCGTCAAACGATCCATCGTGTTCATGGCGTCTCTCCTTGCAACAATCCGCGTCAGCTCGGCTCAGGCGTCGATCTCAACAGGTCCGCGGGGCGTCGCGATGCAGGCGAGGCAGGCGCCTTCGGCCCGCTCCCGGTCGGTCAGGCAGTTGGGCTCCGGCTGGTCGACCCTGCCCGAGACCAGCCTCACCCTGCAGGCCCCGCAGCCACCCATCGTGCACGATGACGCGAGCGGCAGGCCCGCCGCCAGCCCGGCCTGCAGCAGCGTCTGCGTGTCAGGCACCAGCAGCAGGACCCCTGATCGCAGGAACCGTACCGCGTGCGTCAAACCCTCTGCACCCCGGGCATCAGCCGGGGCGACCGAGAACCGCTCGAAGCGCATCCGCTCTGACGCGATGCCGCGCGAGGCAAGCCAGGCCTCGACGCCGTCCATCATCGGCGCTGGACCGCACACGAAGTAGGTCGCCGCGGGGTCGACGGGCAACGCCGCGTCGAGGTTTGCCCCCTCGACACGTCCGGCCATTGCTCGGCCACGACCGCCCGCCACCTCGCGGACATGGACCGCGGCAAACCGCCTCACGTGACGACGGGCCAACAACGCGATATCGGACGCAAACATCGTCTCCGCCGCGCTCCGGTTGCCATAGACAAGGGTGACCCTGCCTTTGTGTCCGCCGAGCACGGAGCGCGCGATGGCCAGCAACGGGGTGATGCCGGAGCCTCCAGCCACAAGCACGATATGTCCGGCCATTTCTTCTGCCGTGGGGACAAAGCGGCCAGAAGGACCGGTCACAATGAGCCGCTGGCCCACGCGCGTCTCCGACACGAGGTGCCCCGACACCCGGCCACCCCGCACCTGCTTCACTCCCACCCGGATCTCGGTCGGGCCGGGACTCTCGCAAATCGAGTAGCAGCGCCGCAGCCGCTCCCCGCCCACCTCGACCTCGATTGTCACGAACTGCCCCGGCAGAGCCGCCCACGGCCGTCCATCCACCGCGCGCAGGGTCAGGCTCACCGCAGCGTCTGTCTGCCGGGTCACCTCGGTCACCTCGACCTCGCGCCGCAGCGGATCCTGGCGCTCCCGCTCCTCTGCGCGCCGCCTCAGCTCATCGACAGCCCGCTCGCGCAGCCGGACCAGCTCTTCGGCCGTATGCCTTGACGAGAACGGCGGCAGCGCGCCCCGCGTCAGGCTGCCGCGCAGCATCGATGCGTCGTTTCGCAGCGTTCGCGCCGCGACACGGACCACAGGAGGCATGAAGGCGGAGAGTCGCATCGACATCCCGGGCGCGCCGGAACCAGCAGGCTCGCTAGTTCCATCATGTGATGGAAGTAACCGCGACCCACGCCCCGCGTCAAGTGCTTTCAGGCCCGGCCGCCCGGCCTCACGGCTCCGCGGCGAGCCGGTCGATGCAGGACTCGAGCGTCCGCGCGATCGCCGTCTGAACCCGGATCAACGGGATGCGCGGCCATGTCGCTCGCTCTCCCCCCACGATGTAGCCGCGAAGCTCCGGCTCGGTCGGGTTCGACATCACCCGCGGATACTGGGCCGGTGTCACGCGCGGGTGGATGTTGATCTCCGCGCCGTAGGCTTGCCCCGCGAGGGCATGCGCCGTGTCGAGCCAGGGGCGGAGCCTGCCGCCATGCACCCGGAGCCGAACCTCATCGAGCACCGCGGCAGCCTGCGCCCTCGCGACCGAACCCGCGAGGCGCATCGCGGTCCTGAGCGGACCGTGGTGCGGCATCGCAACGAACGGGAGCACGAACGGGTTTGCCTGGCTCACGATGAAGTGGTTGACGTTGTGGAGCCGCGCGAGGCGCTGCATCGGCAGATCACCGTGCATCGAGCCGTCGACCCATTTCTCGGTCGGCACATAGGGCTCGGTGCGGCCATCGGCCCCCCGTGCGCGAAGCGATACCGGCGGAAAAAGCCCCGGGATCGAGCATGACGCCACCGTCGCATCGACGATCAGCACATCGGGCGCCGTCCGATGACTCAGCACGCGGGGTTTCTGGCGTGCCCGCGTCGGCGATATCGATACATTCAGCACTCTGCCCGTGCGCACATGCGCCTCGAGGAAGGTAAAATCCCCGATATTCGAGGCGACGTGATCGCGCAGCGTGCCGGGGTCGAGCAGCGCGCGGTGCGTCCGGATTCCCGTCGGCCCCAGCAGCCGGATGGCCGTCCGGTGGATTCGATCCGGCTGAGCGTAGAAGGCGTCGAGCTCCTCGTCGGTGCGGGTCGCGACCCCCGCCGCGACGATCGCCCCCATGCTCGAGCCGCAGATTACCCTCGGCAAAATGCCCGCCGTCCGCAGCGCAGAGACGACGCCAAGGTGGTACAACCCCCACGCCCCGCCCCCCGAGAGCATCAGCGCCGTGGTTCCGAGGTTCTCTGCCGCGCGCACGAACCGCGCCCTGCGGGCCGCCCGCGACAATCCCGGGATCGGGGCCGTCACGAGCCAGTCGAGCGCAGAGATGCAGGCCTCGAGCCACTCCGTAACGACGCGCTTGGTCTCTCCCGTGTGCGTCTCGCCATACAGCGGCGGCGCCACGACGTCACCGAGGTGGCGGAGCAGCCCCTCGGTCACCAGCGCCTCGACGCCCCCCGCATCGCCCAGCTCACGGAGCCTGCCAAGCTCCGCGGCATGCCGGCGAAGCTCGCTCGACTCGAGCCATGGGCTCTCATCGTCGGCCATCCACGCGTCGAGCCCCTCGTGCCGGTCGAGCTCGCTGGCAGCCTCGTGCCACTGGTTCCACGTCGTGGCGTTCTCGATCTCGCGATGGAGCTCGCGCAGGGTCCGATCTGCTCCCATGTCCGCATTCGAGGTGGGGGTCGCGACACCGCCGGGCGCCGTCGGGGCAGGCTGCTACCCGGCGGCCGGCAACATGGCAACGCGTCGCCTCCTGACCGCCCCGAGCGCTTGCGGCGCGCCCGACCGCCAGACACCCCTGACAGCGTCGCCGCCCTTTGCGAACGAAGGCCGGCCGCCTACGGCACCGGCTCCCCTGCCCGAGCACTCACCATGGACAACGCTGACTACGCCGCCGTCCTCGACGACATCGCCCAGCTGCTCGCCCTCACCGACACCAACCCCTTCAGGGTGAAGGCCTACGACAACGCGGCGCGCACGCTCCGGGCGCTGCAGGAGCCCGTCGATCCGCTCGTCGCCGCAGGCAAGGCAACCTCGATCGCGGGTGTCGGCAAGGGAATCGCCGCCGACCTCGCCGAGATCCGCGCCACCGGCACCTGCGACGCCCTTGACACACTCCGCGCCGCCATCCCGCCAGGCTATGCTGAGCTGATCCGCGTGCGCGGCCTTGGGCCCAAGCGAATCCGGCTGCTCCGCGATGAGCTTGGCATCGACGACCTCGACGCGCTCGTCGGCGCCGCCACCAGCGGCACCCTCGCCGCCGTCGCCGGCATCGGGGCACGCACCGCGGCGTCGCTGCTGGTCGAGGCGGAGCGCGTCCGCGCATCGGCCACGGGCACACCGCCCGGCACAGCCTGGCGAATCGGCCAGCAGCTCCGCGCCCGCGTCCAGGCGCTGCTGCCCGGAGCCGCCGTCTCACTCGCCGGGAGCCTCGCACGCGGCGACGAGCTGCACCGCGTCGTGGCGCTCGTCGTGGCCACCGACGAACCCGTCCGTGAGGTCGGTCTGCGCATTGCCGACGCGCTGCGCGAGGCTCCCGCGCTGCAGAACGTCTCGGTCGAGGCCGAGCCGCGAGGCGCGGCTCGGGGCGCGCTCCTCACGGCCGCCGCGGGTGCGGGCCTCCAGCTCAGCCTCGTGGTCTCGCCGCGCGAGCTCTCCGCGCGGCACTGGATCGAGGCCACCGCGACGCCCGCCCTGCTCGACGCGCTGCGGGGCCGTCCGGGCTGGGCAACCGCCACGATGACACCCTGCTCCGATCCCGCGACGCTGCTGCGCGAGGCGGGCGTCGCCGCGCTGCCGGCTGAGCTGCTCCACCGGCCCGACTGGCTCGACGCCTCGCCCGCCCAGCTCGCCGGCCTCGTGTCGCCTGACGACCTTCGCCGCGACCTGCACCTGCACACCACCTGGTCAGACGGCCGCAACACCATCGCAGAGATGGCCGCGGCCGCCGCACGGCGCGGCTACGATGGCATCGCGGTCACCGACCACTCCCGCTCGCTCACGGTCGCCCGCGGACTCGACCGCGACCGGCTCTCGGGCCAGCTCGGCGAGGTCGCCGCCGGCGACTGGCCCGTCAGGGTCTGGCGCGGACTCGAGGTCGACATCCTGGCCGACGGCACGCTCGACATGGACGACGACCTCCTCGCAAGGCTCGACTGGGTGGTCGGCTCCGTGCACTCCCACATGACGCAGCCTCACGACACGATGACCGCGCGCCTGCTCCGGGCCATCTCCTCGGGCCGCATCCACGCGCTCGGCCATCCCACGGGGCGAATCCTCGGCGGCAGGCCCGGCTACACCTTCGACATCGACGCCGTGTTTGACGCCTGCGCCCATCACCGGGTCGCGCTCGAGCTCAACGCCGCCCCCGAGCGCCTCGACCTCGACGACGGGCTGCTGAGCCGCGCCGCAACGCGCCCGGGCCTGATGTTCACGATCAACACCGACGCGCACTCCGTTTCAGAATTCGACCAGATGCACCACGGCATCCGCATGGCGCGTCGCGCAGGGCTGCCTGCCTCGCGCATCCTCAACTGCCTGACTCTCGACGACTTCGAGGCGCGCCAGCGGCCGCGCGGCAACGCGTGAGCATCCTCCTCTGGTTCGCCGCAGGGCTGATCGCCGGCCTGGTGCTCCGGGCATCCGAACGCCGGCTGCGCCGGCTCGCGACCGCGGTGACCCTCTCGGTGTATGCCGTCGTCGCCGCCCAGGGGCTCCGGCTCGGCGCAACCCCCGAGCTCCACGGGCAGTTCGAGACCACGGCGGGCGCTGGCGCGCTCTTCGCGATCGTCGTCTCCCTGACGACGCTGCTCATCGTCTCACCGCTGGCCAGGCGCATCTCGCTACCGTCGGGACCGGCCGTGCGCGCAGGCATCGACCGCGCGCTGCTCGGCGCCGGGCTGCGGTCTGCGCTGCAGGTCGTCGTGGCGCTTGTCGCATCGACCGCGCTGGGCTGGCTGCTCACGTCACACCTCGACCCTGCCCACGCGGCCTACGTCTGGCCGCTCAACCTGCTGCTGCTGCTGATCGGCCTCGATACCGGGATGCGCCGCGATGAGCTCCGCAGCCAGCTTCGACAGGCACGGAGCGCGCTCTGGGTCACCGGCGCCACGCTCATGTCGGCCACCGTCGCCGGCGCGCTGCTGTCGTGGCTGCCCGGGCTGACCCCGGCTGCCGCCATCGCCGGTGCGTGGGGTTCGGGCTTCTACAGCGTGACCGGCCCGGTCATCGGCGACCTCGCCGGGCCGCAGGCCGGGGCCATCGTCTTCGTCGGGAACCTGCTGCGCGAGTCCTTCGCCATCTGCGTGATCGGACTGCTCCCCGCGGTCGGTGTCCCTGTAGGCGCCGCCGCGGCGCTTGGCGGCGCCACCTCGATGGATTCGTCGCTGCCCTTCCTCACCCGCGCGTACGGGACCGAGGGCACGCTCGTCGGCATCGGCACCGGGCTGCTGCTGAGTCTGCTGGTGCCCGTCGCGGTGCCGTCGCTCTACTGGCTCCTCGACACCCTCGGGTGACCCGCTTGCCACTTGAACGCCGTCTTCGGCTGGGGCACCCTGCGGACTCTCCGCACCCTGCCCCGGACACACCGATGACCCGACGACACCTGCCCCTGCTGCCCCTGTTCGCCCTGATCGCGGCAGCCTGCTCCACCGACAACGGAGCCGGCAAGGGCAGTCCGGGCGGTGGGGCAGACGACGCCGAGCGTGACGAGTCGGGGGGGTCGGGCGATACGACCCTCGACACCGACGGCTCTGCGGATGCCGACGACGACACCGGCGGGTCGGGTGACCTCGACGCCGGCACCGGCGACGGATCGGGCAGCGTCGACACCGGCCCGGTCGCAACGCCGTGGCCCGACTCGACGCCGCGGCGCGTCGGCGGCACCCGCCCCGCGACCGTCTTTCACCCGACGGCCTTCGACCCCGAGGCAGAGTACCCCTTGGTGATCCTGCTCCACGGCTACGGCGCCTCCGGCTCGGTGCAGAACCTCTACCTCGGCCTCTCGCGGCTGGTCGATGCGCTCGGCTTCGTGCTGCTTGTCCCCGACGGCACACCCAACCGCGACGGGCAGCGCTACTGGAACGCCACGCCCGCCTGCTGTGCCTTCGGCGAGGATGCCCCAGACGACGTCGCCTACATCCGCGGCCTCGCCGACGAGGCGATCGACCTGATGCCGATCGACACGGGTCGCCTCTTCATCTTCGGGCACAGCAACGGCGGCTTCATGGGCTACCGGCTGCTCTGCGAGGCGTCAGACCTCTTCACCGCGGTCGCGAGCCTGGCCGGCGCCAACTACGCAGATCCCGCCGACTGCACACCGGCCACGACGCCGGTCTCGCTGCTGCAGGTACATGGGACCGACGACGACACGATCGAGTATGGCGGCAGCTCGTCCGGGCCGCTCGGGATTTCGTTTCCTGCGGCGCTCGATTCCGCGCGCCAGGCGGCGCTGACCGCCGGCTGCGACGGGACATCGGCCGCCGGCCCCGCCCTCGACATGCTCGCCGCCACGCCCGGGGACGAGACCAGCACGCTGCGCTTCGAGGCGGGCTGCCCCGATGGCATCGACGTGCAGCTCTGGACCATCGACGGCGGGGTCCACATCCCGCTGATCAACCCCGGCGGGACCCGCCTGATGCTCGAGTGGCTGCTCTCCCACGATCGGACTCCCTGACCGCTACTGGGTCAGCGGCGCGTGACGCAGCACAAAGGACTGCCCGCTCGAGACGCCCTCCTGGTTGTTGCCCAGTGAGAAGGGGAACATGAAGTTCGACGCGTCCGGGCACGAGGCTCCGTTGTCAGGGTTCGAGCAGCGCGGCGTGTCGTCGAGCGGGTCGGCCTCGCTGCCACCATGCTCGGTGGTGTGGCGCAGTCCCAGGTAGTGGCCGATCTCATGGGCCAGCGTCTGGCCCGTCATCGCGGGGTTGTCGCCAAGGTACTCGCTGGTGAAGATCAGCCCGGCTCCCTCGTTGCCATGGAACCCCGGCACGCCCGGAATCCCCAGCGACATGCCGAGCAGCCCGGGCGCATCGGGCACGTCAAAGCCCTGAATCAGAAAGACGTTGACGCTGAGCCGCTCCGCCAGGGACGGCCCGGGGTCCCGGCTGAGCGAAGCCAGCCCGAAGAGGTCGTTGAAGTTGCGAATCACCCGGTAGCTGGCGAGGTCGTTGCCGGTGATGTCGTAGTAGCGAACCGTGCGCAGCGTGATCCCGGCCCCCGAGTAGATGCGCCTGAAGGTCGAGAGCATCGTCTGCAGCCCGCTGTTCTGCGCTGCGTTCGAAGCCGTCGTCTGGGGCACCCCGACCAGGTAGATGTTGAGGTCGATGGCGCTGCCGAGCGACGACTTCTCGAGCACATAGAAGCAGGGGTTCGTGTCGGCCGTCTCGAGTTCGAGCGTGAAGCGCCCGCCGCCAGACCCCACAATCTCCTGAAACTGCGGCGCCGCCGGAAAGAAGACCGGCGTCACGCTCAGCAGGATCTGCGGATTGATGTCCATGAAGCGGTAGTCGGTGTTGAAATCGGCAGCCACCGACCCGTCGGGGTAGCGC
>JBILLP010000121.1:0-8197 GCA_044376025.1 Bradymonadia bacterium | reverse complement strand
ATGCTGGTGCCGACCAGTAGGCGAACACATGCTCAGGGTCGACGGGG
Source organism: Bradymonadia bacterium (assembly GCA_044376025.1). GTDB lineage: Bacteria > Myxococcota_A > Bradymonadia > REDH01 > REDH01 > JBILLP01. The sequence goes on along the minus strand of JBILLP010000121.1, from coordinate 8,150 downwards.
AGGACGCGGAGGTGATGGCTCGCGGATGCTGGCATGTCGGGGCGGGGGCGGGGGCGAGCCATGACGGCCCAGTCGTGTCTCAACCGCCCGTAGCCCTCGGGCAGGGCGCGCGAAAGAGGGCACCGCGGCAGGCCGGCGCCCCGGGGGGGGGGCGCAGGGGTCGCGAGCCAAGGCCCGGCGTGTCCTCTGCATGACGCGCTGCGCCATTCGGTCGGTCTGCCCACAGAACATTTTGGCCGCACGGCGGTTTGCATACACCGAACCGCCGGCGTACTCGCCGGCGCCGTTCCCCCCGCCCAGAAAGCATCCCATGGACCTCTTCGCCTCGCTCTCCGCCCACGGCTTCGGTGCCGTCCACCTCGTCCACGACGCCGCGACCGGGCTCCGCTCGATCATGGCGGTCCACAACACGCGGCACGGGCCCGCGATCGGCGGCTGCCGCTTCGTGAGCTACCCCTCCGACGAGGCGGCGCTTGTCGATGCGCTCCGGCTCGCCCGCGGCATGGCCTACAAGGCTGCCGTCGCTGGGCTCCCCCATGGCGGTGGCAAGGCCGTGATCATCAAGCCCGACGCCGCCTTCGACCGCCCGGCCCTCTTCGCTGCCTTCGGTCGCGCCGTCGACAGCCTGGGCGGCGCCTACGTCACCTGCGAGGACTCCGGGACCGGTACCGCCGACATGGACGCCGTTCGCCAGTCCACGCGCCACGTGCTCGGGACCAGCGGCGGCTCCGGCGACCCCTCCCCGCTGACCGCCCTCGGCGTACGGCGCGGCATCGAGTCCGCCATCAAGGCCAAGTTTGGCGCCCGCAAGCTGGCCGGGCTGCGTGTCGTGATCCAGGGCGTGGGACACGTCGGCTACCATCTCGCCCGGGAACTGCACGCGATGGGGGCGCACCTGGTCGTCGCCGACCCCCAGACCGCCAATGTTGAGCGCTGCGTGGCAGAGTTCAGGGCTGCGCGCGTCGCTCCAAGCGAGGTGCTCGATGTTCCCTGCGACGTGTTCGCGCCCTGCGCGCTCGGTGCCGTCGTCAACGACGACACGGTCGGTCGACTGCAGTGCGCCATCGTGGCGGGGGCGGCGAACAACGTCCTGGCGGAGCCTCGGCACGGGCGCGCGCTCCACGACCGGGGCATCCTCTATGCGCCCGACTACGTCATCAACGCCGGCGGCCTCATCAACGTGGCCTACGAGTACCGACCCGAGGGGCACGACCTCGCTGCGGTCCGGGCCAAGGTCGAGCTGATCCACGACACCCTCGACGAGATCTTCAGCCGTTCGGCCGCGACCGGGCTCCCGCCCCACGAGATCGCCGACCGCATCGCCGAGGAGCGCATCTACGGCTGACGGGCGGCCAGCAGCTCGTTCATGTGCCGCGGAATCGGAAGCTCGACCCGGTGCCGCCTCCCGGCATGGCTGAACTCGACGCCGACGCACGCCAGGCAGTGCCAACGGGTCGCGAGCTGCTCGACGAGGTCCGGCCGCCCGGGGGCGTTGATCCAGCGCAAGAAGTAGTCGTCACCCATGGCGTACAGCTTGTCGCCGACGACCGGGGTGCCGGTCAGGGCAAGGTGGACTCGAATCTGGTGCTGCCGGCCCTGCTCGATCTCGACATCGAGCAGCGCGGCCGTGCCGGCGCGGCTCCGGCAGCGGGCGAAGGTGCGGCAGCCGAGGTCGCCCGGCCCCATGCGGATCCCGACCCTGCTTGAGGCATCGAGCCCGAGCGGGATATCGATCTCGCGCTCGTCGCCCGGGTTCCACCGCTGCCCGGGATCCTCGACGATCGCGGCGTAGCGCTTTTGCACCTCGACGCCTGAGAACAGCGTGCGAAGGTCACGGATCGCCTCGAAGCCGACCCCGCAGACCAGGCAGCCCGCGGTCTCACGGTCGAGCCGATGGACCGACTCGACGCGTTCGTCGCCAAACGCGGTCGCCGTCCACGCCTCGATGGTCCGGGTCGCCTCGTGGGCCGTCCGGTGCACGAGCATCCCGGCCGGCTTGTCCACCACGATGACCGTGCCGGAGCGATGGAGCACCGTGATGTCCGACAGCGGCGGCGTCGCGGGATCGGCAAACTCGACGCGCGGGATGCGGATCTCGGCGCCGGCGCGCACGGTGACGCCTCCCTTGCGGACCCATCGGCCGTCATACCACATGCCCTGCCTGGCGATCTGTGAGACCTGGGTCCGGGTCGCACGGTGCAGCTTGTCGGTGAGGTATCGGTCGAGCCTCCAGCCGTGGTAGTTGCGCTCGACGACAAAGCGTTCCTCCCAGGGAATGCCCTCCATCCACGGTCGCGCCTCGGCTGAGACCGGCTCGCCTGCGGCGTCCTCGCCCGTACTGAGGTCCTCTTCGTGCACGTTCACGTCCTTGCCTCGCGCATCAGCGACAACGTCTTCTACCTGATCGAGAGCGACGGCGATGCGCTGCTGGTCGACCCGATTGACGCGGAGTTGGCCATCGAGGCGGTTCGAGCGCTGCAGCCGGCCCGCGTGCGCATTCTGGCGACCCACGGGCATCCTGACCACATCGGCGGCAATGGAGCCGTGGTCGCCGCGCTCGGCTGCGCGGTCCTCGCGCCAGCCCCTGGCGGATGCTTCGAGATCCGGCATGACCAGAGCCTTCGGGAGGGCGACGTGGTCGAGCTCGGTCGAGAGTCCTTCGCTGTCCTGCACCTGCCCGGGCACACCGACGACCACCTTGCGCTCGTCGGGCGCACGCACCTCATCTCGGGCGACCTCATCTTTGCCGGCGGCTGCGGCCACACCCGGTTCGGCGGCGATGCCGGCGGCCTCTACCGCTCGTTCGTGCGCCTTGCCGCGCTGCCCGGAGACCTCATCTACCTGCCAGGCCACGACTACGCGCGGCAGAACCTTCCCTTCGTGCGCTGGCTCCTGCCGGGAGCTGTCGAGGCGTACGCGCGGCTCGAGGCGGCCAGCCAGCGGTCGGTGAACGACGTCCCCCGCCTCGTCTCACTCCGGGAGGAGGCCGTGTGCAACCCGTTCCTTCGGCATGACGACCCCGAGGTCGCCGCCGCGGTTGAGGCAAAGTGCGGTCGCTGGCTTGACCCAGACGTGGCGGACGCCAAAGAGCGCCGCTTCAGGGCGCTTCGCAGAGCGCGGGACGAGTTCGGGAGAACAGCGTGAACCTTCACCGTGGATGGCTCGTTGCGGCCGGCTCAGTGTTGCTGGTGCTGCTCGGTTGGGCGTCGGAGATCGAGGACCACCGCTTCGATCCGCTCACGACGAGCCTCGTGCGCGAGCTCAACGCCCAGATGGTGGACCGCCCTGCGCCACCGTTTGCCCTGCCGGCCCCCGATGGCCGGCTGGTGTCGCTCGCGGAGCACCGGGGGCGCGTTGTGCTCGTGAACTTCTGGGCCTCGTGGTGCGAGCCATGCCGCCGCGAGATGCCCTCGATGATCGAGCTCGCCCGGCGGATCGGTGATCGGCCCTTCGACCTGGTCGCGATCTCGCACGATGAGGATCCCGCCGCGATGCAGGCCTTCTTGGACTCGGTCGGCTACCGCCCCACCGACTTCAAGGTCGTGCGTGACCCGACCGGTGCCGTGGGCCGGTCCTATGGCACCGAGCTGCTGCCCGAGAGCTACCTCGTTGACCGCGAGGGCCGCATCGTGGCGCGCTTCCAGAGCTCGTACGAGTGGACCGCCGACCCCGTCGTCAAGTTGATTGAGCGGGTCTCGAAGCAGGCCTGGAAACTCCGGTAGCACCCCATGTCCACACTCGGCCGGGCGTATCGAAACCTCCGCGGCATCCAGACCGCCATGAACGATCTCTCCCGCATGAGGGAGATCGCCCGCGTGTTTGCGCGGCACGGCTTCGGTGCGGTGGTCACGCGCCTCGGGCTCTCGGAGGTCGGCGCGCTCCACAACCTCCCCGAGGTCTCCGACGCCGACAACCAGACGTACTCCCGCGCGCAGCGCATCCGCATGGTGGTCGAGGAGCTCGGGCCGACCTTCGTCAAGCTGGGGCAGATCCTCTCGACCAGGCCCGACCTCGTGCCCGACGACATCGTCGAGGAGCTCGAGCACCTGCAGGACCGCGTGCCGCCGATGTCGTTCGACGATGTCAGGGCCGTGATCGAAGAGGAGACCGGCCGGACGCTCGGTGAGCTGTTCGCGGCCTTCGATGAGGTCCCGCTCGCCAGCGCCAGCATCGCCCAGGTGCACGCCGCGGTGCTGCGCGACACCGGTGAGGATGTCGTCGTCAAGGTGCAGCGCCCCCGCATCCGCGCCCAGATCGAGAGCGACCTCAACATCCTGCAGTTCCTGGCGCGCCGCGCAGAGGCTGCGATCCCCGAGTTCAAGCTCGTCGATCCGGTCGGCATCATCGGGGAGTTCGACCGCGCGATCCGCAAGGAGCTCGACTTCAGGAGCGAGCGCACCAACATCGCGCGCTTCACCGACAACTTCGCCACCTTCGAGGGTGTCAGGGCCCCGCGCGTGTACGACGCGCTGTCGACCGGGCGCATCCTGACGCTCGAGCGGATTCGGGGCGTCAAGGTGACGACCGCGCGCGAGATCTACACGCTCGAGCCCAAGCCGATCGCGACCCGGATGCTCCGGGCGCTCTTCAAGATGGTCTTCCAGGATGGGTACTTCCATGGGGACCTTCACCCCGGGAACATCCTGATCGAGCCCGATGGCAACATCGTGCTGATCGACTTCGGGCTCGTCGGCCGGCTGACACCCCCGCAGCGCGAGCATGTGCTCGACGTGCTCATCGGGATGGCCAAGCAGGACTACCAGCTCGTCGCCCGGGTCTTCTTCGAGCTCGGCGTCAAGCTCCCGGGCGTCAGCTACGACATGGCTGCCTTCGAGCGCGATGTCATCGACGTCATGGATCGGCACATCGCCAACCGCACGCTCAACGAGATCGAGGTCGGCGCCTTCTTCGCCGAGCTCGTCACCGGGTGCATCCGGCACCAGATCCGGATGCCCCCGACCTACACGATGGTGTTCAAGGCGCTGATGACCATCGAGGGCATCGGCAAGACCGTGGCGCCCGACATGGACTTCCTGGCGGAGGCCCAGCCGTTCGTCGAGGAGATGCTCGTCGCTAGGTACAGCCCCGAGCGGCTGATCTCCGAGGGAGTCCAGACCCTGACGGGCCTCTCGCGGCTGCTGCGCGTCGCGCCCGACTTCGGGCTCGACCTGATGCAGGGCATCCGCCAGGGGCGCTTCGTGCTCCAGGTCGAGCCGCGTGGCATCGAGGCGCTGACTGAGGCGACGCGGCGAGCCGGTGCGCTGCAGGCCTGCGCGATCGCGTTCGCAGGCGCCGCGCTTGCCGGCACGCTGCTCCTTGGCCACCCGAGCCCTCGGCCGTGGGGCATCCCGGTCCTGCCGCTGCTCTTCTTTGGGCTCGCCGCGCTCTTCGCCGCGCCGATCGCGCTCTCGGTCCTACGTCGTCGCTAGACCGGATTCGGCGCCGCATCGTTGACCCCCGGGAGCGCCGAACGTACAACGACGCTTCGCACAACGAGGTGGAACCGTGAGCGACAAGCCTGCAGAGTCCCCGAACCCGACACCGCAGTCCCCTCGCCGAACGCAGGCGCTGACCCTGCTGTCCGGCATCCTCGAGGAGACGCAGAGCGAGGCCGAGGCCGAGCGCAAGCGCATCGAGGAGCAGCTCAGGCAGCGTGAGGTCGAGGCCCGCGCCAAAGAGGAGGCCGAGGAGCAGCGCCGTCGCGAGGACGCGGCGCGCCGGCTCGCCGAGGAGGAGGCGCGGCAGAAAGCCGCCGCCGAGCGTCGGGCCACGACGATGCAGCTCCTCAAGATCGAGGAGCTGAAGGAGAAGGGGCTCTACCAGGAGCCGGCGCCGCTTCCTCCGCGCGAGGAGGTCGCCGCCCCGGCCGTGAACCACTACAACACGCAGCAGGTGATCGCCGTCCACAAGAAGGCGTCGAGCCGTGGGGCGTTCCTTGGCGCTGCGGTCGCACTGCTTGCCGCCGGCGGCGGTGTGTTCGCCTACGTGAACCTCACCCGCCAGTTCGTCGATGCGCAGACCTCGTACGCCAAGGCGGCGCCCGAGACCGTCGCCGTCGCGGCCCCGACCGTGAGGGCTGAGTTCGCCGCGCCGCCAGCCCCGGTGGTCGAGGCCGCGCCCGAGGAGGCCGCGCGCCCGGCAGCTCGCAGGCCGGCTGCCGGGACGCGCACGCCGAGCCGCGGGGCAGGTTCCACTGCGCCGCCGCCCCGCATCCGGCTCGGGGGAGCGCTCGGAGGCGGTCGTTAGCGACGGTCCGCTGCGACCCAGAGCCGCGAGCCGACCACGATCGGCTCGTTGGCGCCAAGCCCGTTCCAGCGCCTGAGGTCGCCGACCGACACGCGATAGCGTCGGGCCAGCGCTCCGAGCGTGTCGCCGGCGGCCACGACGTGGCTGAGTCTCGCCGCAGGGCTGCCGGTGCTCCTCGACGCCGGGGGCCCCGCCTCCCTCGCGCGCGCCACCCGGGTCATCGGCGGAGGGTCAGCCGTAAGCCAGAGCTCCACCCAGGTTCCCGGGCGAAGCTCGATGCGCGGGTCGAGCCCGTTCCAGCCGCAGAAGGCGTCGACCGGAACCGAGAACCATGCGGCGACCGTGGCGGGGAGGTCGCCGCGGTGGGCCCGGTAGAACCAGCGGGTCGCCCCCGGAGGCTGCTGTACGGGCGGAGTCGCCACCGGGCCCGGCAGCGGCTCCCAGGTTGTCCGAGCATCGAGCGGGACCACCATCGCAGTGCCATACTCGACGCGCTGACCCGCCACCCACCCGTTCAGCCGTCGCAGCACACTGGCCGTCGTCCCGAGCCGCTGTGCCGCCTCGTCGACCGACTCCCCGAACCAGATCCGGTCGTCGCGCACCGCCTCGGTGGCCACCTCGCCGAGCCGCTGATCGAGCTTGGCCGCGACATCAGGCGTAAGCGTCAGCGGCCATCGGCCCGACTCCGAGGTCGGGGTCCTCGCGAGCAGAAGGTGCGGGTTCATCTGGCGAAGCTCGGCGACGTCGATGCCCGCCGCCTGGGCAAACCTTCGCAGCGGCTCCCCGGCCGGAACGTCGATGGTGACCCAGCGCACGGTGGGTCTCGCCACGACGCCCTCGAGTCCGAACGCCGCAGGATTCTGCGCGACGAGGGCGAGCGCCATGAACTGGTCGGCGTACCGGGCCGCCGACACGGGGATCGCGCCTGCCTCGACGAGCGCCACCCAGCTTGTCTCGCGGCGGCCTGCAAGCCGGCGTTGCAGCGCCATGGGCCCGATGTTGTAGGCGACCAGGGCAAGCCGCCAGGAGCCGAATCGTCGCTGCAGCGAGGCGAGCAGCCGACCGGCTGCGAGTGTCGAGGCGCGGGGGTCGAGGCGCTCATCGACCTCGCGATCGCGCCGCAGCCCGAGGTGGTCGGCCGTGTCGGGCATGAGCTGCCAGAGTCCTGCTGCGCCGGCACGCGAACGGGCCGTGGGTTCGAAGCCCGACTCGAGGGCGACCAGCCAGACGAGGTCCGGTGGGGCTCCCGCCTCCGAGAGCCACGTCTCAAGGTGGGGTCGTAGCGAGCCGGCCTCTGCGAGCCAGTGGATCACCTGCCGTCGCCTAGGCCCGGTCAGGTCGGCGACGCGCTGTTCGATCCCCGTCTCGTCGGCATCGACCAGGTCGAGCGGCAGCGACCACGGCGAGCGTTCTTGCGAGGCGGCGTCGGGAGCCGTCTCGGCCCGGGCGGCTGCCGGCGCGGTGAGTGCGGCGAAGATCAGCGCCGCGCGCAACAATCGGTGAGAATGTACGAAGAGAGAGGGTGGATGGCATAGGGGCCCCGTTCGATCGCGAGCGGCCGGGGCTTGGCGAGAGGTCGCCAACGCAACACCCCGAAGGGATCGGGAAGGGGGTGGTGCGCCCGAAGCCGGCTCAGGTGGGAGGCCCGTTAGGGGGCCGGGGGGGGTGGCCGCCAGAGTTGCGTCCTGGGCATTCTCCCCGGAACCCAGGCCCATCCAACCCACGCTTCGCCTTCGCACTTCGGCCACCATCTCACCTCAGAGCCGCCGTGACCAACCCCCGAGAGTCTTCACGCAGCCGGCGCCTGCGTCAACGCCCGTTGTCGGCCGCTCCCTGACACCCGCCGCATCCTCGGGCAGCGTGCCCGCATCCCCCATGGCAGGACTCCGGGCGCCCCGAATTGT
>JBILLP010000602.1:0-2501 GCA_044376025.1 Bradymonadia bacterium | reverse complement strand
CGCCGTCGGTCGACTCGAACCAGTCGGTGACGGCGAGGCTGCCGGCCCTGCGGCTTGCGGTCACCAGTGAGCTGCCGACCGCGGCGATCGCGGTGGTGTCGCTCTCGACCCGCAGCGTGGCGATGTCGACCCGCGTCGGGTCGAGGTCGCGGAGCGTGACGATCGAGACGGATCCGCCGAGCCCGGTGATGGCGAAGTGGTCTGCGATCCGGGGCGGGGAGCCGGCGAGCGGGCTTCCGCCGAGCGGCAGGATCGCGAAGGGGTCCTCGGGGAGGCCGCCGACGCGGCAGGCCTCTGCGGTGTCGAGGTGAGCGCCCTCAGGGCGCTCCGAGAGGGTGCCGTCGGCCGCGACCGCGAAGCTGCTGTCGCCGTCACACCAGATGCGCGAGCCGTCTGGAGAGACCTCGAGCACGTTCAGGGCGTTGTCGCCGCGCGTCGTGACCAGGAGGCGACCGTTGGCACCCGCGAAGGGCTCGATGAAGCGGATGCGGCTCCCGTAGCTCGCGACCCTGACGCCAGCCCCGGCGACCGGCGTCGGGCTGTCGCCCGAGAGGTCGAGCACCGTCACCGCGCCGCCCTGCTCGAAGCGGTACTTGCCGTCGAAGTTGCTGTTCACGACGTACCCGTAGCGTCCACCCGGGTGTGCCTCGACGCCGATCGGGAAGTGCAGCGCGTCGGTCGGCGGCTCGGCGCCCTCGAAGTCGGTGCACGAGGCCGCGCAGAGCGCGGCGGCGGCAACGACGAGGGCGTGAATCGGGGAGCGTAGCATGGCCGGCCGCTGCTAGCAGGGGGCGCCGTCGGGGTGCAACCCGGCGCTGCACGAAAGTCCGGTCCCTGGCACCGCGCAACGCCAACGCGGGCCTTGCCAGCGTGCGAGACTCCCGCTTGAGCCTCAGGGGCCTCGCTCCCTCCGACGACCATGACTCCCCACTGCGCACGCGGCATCGGGCTCGGCGCGCTCCTGTGCGCGCTCGGCGCTCCTCTCGATGCGGACGCGACCGAGCTGTCAGGCTCGCTCCGTGCCGGCCTCGAGTACGACTCGAACCCGCTGCGCCGGTTCGAGAGCGCCCCCGACGCCGGCGAGGGTTCGGGTGCGGGCGGCGTCGAGGTGGTTCCGCAGGCGATCGAGACCGACGTCGCAGCCAAGGTGTCGGGTGCCGTCGATGCGGCGTGGGAGGTCTCCGAGACGTCGGAGGCAAGGCTCCAGGCGCGGGCGGGGCTGCGCAAGCTGCTCGAGTACGACTCCGAGGATGCGCTGGTGTGGCAGGCGGCAGCGTCGCAATCCTGGCTGGCCGGCGACCGTTGGAGCCACCGGATCGAGCTCGACGGCAAGGGCCGCCTCGAGCGCGCCGCGCGTCGCGACTACGCGAGGGCCGGGGGCAGGTGGGTCGCCGCCTGGAGCCATGCCGACTGGACGCTCGAGTCGTCGCTCGGGTTCTCTGCCTTCGCCTACCTGCCCGACCCCGACCTCGGCTGGACAGGGCCGGCGGCGCAGGTCGAGGCGATCTGGGCGCCGTCGGAGGCATGGGAGCTGCGCGCCTCGTACGGCCCGAGCCTGAGGCTGTCGCCCGATGGTGCCGGTGAACCCTCGCACGCGGCCCAGCTCCGGGCCCAGTGTCTGACCGGTCCCCTCCTGCTCGAGGGAGGCTATGCGTTCGTGCGGAGCGAGAGCTCGGCGGTCCGCTACCAGCATCAGGTGGTTGACCTGTCGGTGGGCGCGCTGCTGTTCGAGTCGACGATGCTCCGGGCCCGCGGGATGATCCAGCGCACCACCTACCCGAGCTCGGTCGACCTCGCCTCGGTCGACGACGCTGCGGCGCCCGAGCTCGCGGTCGAGGACGAGAACCGCAACCAGGTCAGTGTCTCGCTCGAGCAGCCGCTGGGAGCAGGCCTCTCGCTCGAGACGCGCTACGCGGGGCTGTTCCAGTCGCTGGCGACGCCTGGAGACGACCGAACCTTCGCGCGCCACATCGGCTATGTGGGCCTCGCCTGGACCTGGAGGGCCGGGCAGGGCGACGACGAGGAGCCCCGCTGACGGTCAGTCGATGCTGGGCGAACGCTTGCGCTTGTTGTGGTCGAGCTCCGCCTTGCGCACGCGGATGCCCTTCGGCGTGACCTCGACCAGCTCATCGTCGTTGATCCACTCGAGCGCGGACTCGAGGGTGTGGATCCGGGGCGGGATCAGGAAGAGCTTCTCGTCGGCGCCGGAGGAGCGCACGTTGGTGAGGTGCTTCTTCTTGTTCGGGTTGACGATGAGGTCGTTCTCCTTGGCGTGCTGGCCGATGATCTGGCCCGAGTAGACCTCCTCGGCCGGGTTGCAGAAGAGCACGCCGCGGTCCTGAAGGCTGAAGAGCGCGTAGGTCGTGGTGGTGCCTGGCTCGAGCACGATCAGGGCGCCATTGGAGCGCTGCGGGATGTCGCCGCGGTAGGGCGCGTAGTGGTCGAAGTTGGCATAGAGCACGCCGGTGCCGCGGGTGTCCGTGAGGAACTCCGACCTGAAG
>JBILLP010000601.1:0-2505 GCA_044376025.1 Bradymonadia bacterium | reverse complement strand
CTGGCGGCAATGCACCGGCTCCAGCAGCGCGCGGGCGAACCGGACTCGGCGCAGACGCTCGAACGCCTCGAGGCAGCATCCCGCGCGGCCGATGATCCCTTCTTGGCGGCGGCGTGCCACGTCTGCGCCGCGAGCCACCACGTTGCCACGGCCCCCGCGCGCGCCGCGGCCGAGATCCGGGCCGCTGGGCAGTCGGTCCCGCAGCTGAGGATCGGCCTTGAGCTGCAGCTGCGCGTCGCGCAGCGGGCCGGCGACCGGTTTGCGCAACGCACCACGCTCGATGAGCTGCTCTCGCGGACCCGCTCGCGTGAGCGACGCGCAGAGCTCACGCTCCAGCTTGCCGAGTTGCTGGCAGGGGAGTTCGGTGATGCCTTGCAGGCTCGCACGCTGGCGGAGCGAGCGACCGACCTCGCGCCGGGTTCTCCCGGTGCCTGGCTCGGACGTGCCCGGGTCGAGGCGAAGGCGCAGCGCTGGCTCGAGGCCGCACGCGCCTGGGAGCGTGCCGCCCTGCTGGCCGGCGACGGCGCGCCCAGGCTCCGCGCAGAAGCCCGGGCGCAGGCCGCACAGGTCTGGTCGACCCGGCTGTCGGACTCGTCGGCGGCGGAGACACTGGCACGCCTGGCGCTGCAGGAGGCACCCGGCCTGGTCGTCGCGCTGCAGGTCCTGGTCGACCTGCTGTGCTCAGAGCAGCGGTTCGAGGACGCACTGGCGCTGCTGGCCGAGCAACTCGAGCCCTCGATGCGCATGCGACGCGACCCTGGAGCCATCGGCGAGGCCGAGCTTCTCGAGCTCCGGGCCCGGGTCGCTGAGGCGCGGGGGCTCCCCGAGGAGGCGAGCCTGATGCGACAGCAGGCGTCGCAGCGTGTCGTCGAGCAGGTCGCGACGCGTGAGGCGACGCCCGGGCCCGCTTCGCACGCGACGCCACGGCAGATCGCGGCGGCCGGGCGGGGGCGTGAGGCCGCGCGGGCAGAGTTCGCGGCGTTGCTCGAAGAGGAGCCCTTCGCCAGCGGCAAGTCCCGGCTGCTGGTGGCCTGGGCCATTGAGGAGGACGCGACCTTTGAGGACGACCGCGCCGCGTGGGAGGCGCTCTCGAGGGCGCTCGAACTCGACCGCGACGCGGTGGCGGAGTCGCCTGAGGCGCTGTCGATGGTCTCGCGGCTCGCGCCGGCCGGGCCGTTCGCCGCCGAGCGTGCCTGGTCACTGGCGCTGCTCGGCGCGACAACGAGTGATCCCGTGCAGCGAGCCGCGCGGCTGGTCTCGGCCTGCGTTGCGGCGGAGCCGCTCCCTGACGCCGCGGCTGACATCGAACGCTGGTCGACCGAGGCGCTTCAGTCGGTCTCCGACTTCGTGCCCGCGCTCCGGGTGCGGGCGCTCGCGCGGCGGCGGGCCGGGCGACTCGACGATGCGCTCTCTGACCTGCGGACCGCGCTCGCCGTCGAGGGGACAGAGCCTGCGGAGCGCGCCCCCGTGGTCGTCGCTGCGGCGGAGCTGTTGCTCGAGACCGGCGCTGCCGGGGCTGCGGATGCTGCGGAGCGGCTCGAGTCGTTGCGCGCGGAGGCAGCCCTCGACGCCCGGGGACATCGGCTGCTCCTGCGTGCGTGGGAGGTCATCGCACGCTGGGCCGACCTTGCCGACGAAGCCCTGAGGCGTGCGGCACGTGCGGCCCAGGTGCCGCCCCCGGCGTCACCGGCCGTCTGGGGCGAGCTGCCTCCGCCCGCCGATGCGACCGCGCGGGGCCTTGCGGGATCGGCGCTCGCGGAGGCCGCGACCTGGCTTGCCCAGGACGGGTCCGAGCACGCCCTGGCGCTCCTCGCCGTCGCGGAGTCCTGGGCTCCGGCGAGCTCGCAGCTCCCGCGGGCCAGGGTCGCCGTCCTCAGGCAGTCCGGAGACCCCGGAGAGCTCGCGGAGGCGCTTCGCGCCTACGCCCAGACGGTCCTTGACCCGGGCGAGCGCGACCGGCTCCTGGGTGAGGCGATGAACGCAGAGAGGCGCGCCCGCAGCCGCGCCCGTGCGGCGTCGAGGGCCGAGTCGCCCCCCGCGCCCAGCCCGCGCCCGGTCGCGCCCGCGGCCCCCCGCGTTGCCACTGCCGCGACGGCCAGCCCTGCCCCGCGCCCCGCCCGCGCCGCTTCGCCCGCCGCCCTCGACCTCGCCGCGCTTGACGCGCTCGTCGCGGCGGGTCGCCGAGCAGAGGCGCTGGTCGAGCTCTCCGGCGCGCTCCGGCAGAGCAGGGAGCCCGAAGTCCGCCGCGCCCTGCTCCTTCGCAAGGGCCGATGGCTGCTCGACGACGGCGTGCTCGGCACCGAGGTGACCATGAGCCTCACCGGCGCGCTGATCCTCGACAACGGAGCCGCAGAGACCCGGTTCGAACTGCTGCGCGCCTACATCGCGGCGCGTGACGCACGGTCGGCGACGGAGCAGTGGCGGGCGTTCCTTGAGGCAGCGAGCCGGTCGGCAGCGTGGACACGGGTCGCTGACCTCGCGGCGCTCGCACGCAGGCTCTCCGCA
>JBILLP010000600.1:0-2507 GCA_044376025.1 Bradymonadia bacterium | reverse complement strand
AGAGCAGGTGCGCCAAACGGTGGGTCCAGAGCGCGTGCAGGCCCGGGTAGACCAGCAGCACCTCGAGCGCGTGGCGCGCCGCCGGGTCGAGGTGCAGCACCGTGTCGATGTCCTCGCGCAGCAGCCCGACCAGCCCCTCGAGGCCCGCCGGCAGCTCGCTCGGCGGCGTCATCTGCACCCGCGGCGCACGGGCATCGCGCGTCGGCGGAGGCCGCGGCGCAACCCACGACCTGACGGTCCGGGCGAGCCGGCGCACGCCTGCCCGCTCGGCGCCGGGAGCCTCCTCGACGCGCGGCTTCACTCGAAGAGCGGGGTCGAGAGGTAGCGCTCCCCACAGGAGCAGATCACCGTGACGATCGTGCAGCCGGCCATCTCGGGGCGCCGCGCCAGCTCCACCGCGGCGTGCACGTTGGCGCCGCTCGAGATGCCCGCCAGGATGCCCTCCTCGCGGGCCAGGCGGCGCGCCATCTCGAACGCCTGGTCGGCCCTGACGATCCTGACCTCGTCGATCAGGCCGCGATCGAGGTTCCGCGGCACGAAGCCGGCCCCGATGCCCTCGATCGGGTGCGGACCGGGTGGCTTGCCCGACAGCACCGCGCAGCGGTCGGGCTCGACCGCCACCACCCGCAGCGCGGGGTTGTGCCGCCTGAGGTAGCGCGAGACGCCCGTGATCGTGCCTCCCGTGCCGACACCCGACACGAACGCGTCGACGACGCCGTCGGTGTCGCTCCAGATCTCGGGGCCGGTGCTCGCCTCGTGCGCCGCGGGATTCGCCGGGTTCTCGAACTGCTGCAGCATCAGCGCGTTGCCGCGGTCCCTGATGATGACCCGCGCACGGTCGACCGCCCCCATCATGCCCCGCGAGGCCGGCGTCAGCTCGACCCGCGCACCGAGCTGCACCAGCAGCTTGCGCCGCTCCGCGCTGGCGTTGTCGGGCATCGTCAGCACGAGCGGGTAGCCCTTGGCCGCGCAGATGAAGGCCAGCGCGATGCCCGTGTTGCCCGACGTCGGCTCGACGATCGTGGTGTCGGGCCCGAGCAGGCCCCGCTCCTCCGCGTCGGCGATCATCGCGCGGCCGATGCGGTCCTTGACGCTCGAGAGCGGGTTGAAGAACTCCACCTTCACCAGCACCCGCGCCCCGACGCCTGCCGTCACGCGGTGGAGCTGCACCAGGGGGGTGCGTCCGACGGTCTCGATGATCGACGAGGCGACAGGCATGCTTCGTGGCCGGGGCGGTGACGCCGTGGCTGCGTCACGGATTCGATGCTCCACTATCGCACGCGGTTCGCGGCGTGTCGAGGGCCAGCGCGCAGCCGCGGCGGTGACACCCCGTGCGCGGTCTGGTAGGCAGCCAGCCCGACGCCCTCGCCACGGCCCTCGACATGACCCGATTCGCTCCCCTGGCGGCCGCCGCTGCCGCGCTGCTCTCCCTGACGGCCTGCGGCCCCGGCGCCGCGACCATCCCCGACGCCGCGCCCGCCGCCCCCGCGCCCGCCGCCCCCGCGCCGGTCGAGCTCGATGCCGCCCGGCTCGGCCAGCCGGTCACGCTGCAGGTCGGGCAGCAGCTCATCGTGCGGCTCGAGGCGAACCCGACGACCGGGTACCAGTGGACCACCACCCTGTCCGGGCCGAGCGTCGTCGCCGCGCTCCCGCCGGAGTACACGCCGTCGAGCACCGAGCCGGGTATCGTCGGGGCCGGCGGCGTCACCACGCTGCGCTTCACCGGGCAGGCGCCCGGCAGCGTGCGCATCGGCCTCACCTACGAGCGGCCCTGGGAGCGCGGCTCGACGCCTCCCCCGCACCAGGGGCTCGTCGACACCGATGACCCCGACAAGGGTACCGCGCCTGACACACGCGAGGCGCCTGCCTACTCCATCGACGTCACCGTCGAGTGATGCCGCTCCGCCCCGCCACCCTCTGCCCTGCCCCTGACCGGAGTCCCCGGTGACACAGCAAGACCTGCTCGGCTACCTGGTCCCGCTGGCGATCGCGCTGGTCGCCTGGCGGCTCGTCAAGCGCCGCATGATCAACACGCCCTCGCCCGACCCCGATGTCCGGTCGATGCGCCGCCTGCAGCACCGCGGTGCGCTGCGCGGCGACGAGGTGCTGGTCGAGTTCTCGCTCTACTTCGCCACCGAGCAGAACGCCCAGAAGGCCGCCGAAGCCGTCACCCGCCTGGGCTACACCACGCGCACGGTACCCAGCGGCGAGGGAGGCTGGCTCTGCCTCGCGACGCGGCGGCAGGTCGTCAACACCGCGTCGATCCGCAACGCGCGCATGGAGCTCGAGGGCGCCGCCTACAGCGCGCGCGGCGTCTACGAGGAGTGGAAGGTCGTCGACTGAGCCCCGCTCAGCCCGGCTCGCAGCTCACCGGGCACGACACGCTGTTGGCGATGAAGCAGCCCTGGTGCGCCTTCTCGTGCATGGCGATCACCTCTTCGCGCGTCGGCCGGCGGTCGCCGCCAAAGGTCGCCTCGGGCTTGAGCACCACGCCGGTCATGCCCATG
>JBILLP010000599.1:0-2514 GCA_044376025.1 Bradymonadia bacterium | reverse complement strand
CGGCTGGGACGGGGTGGTGGGTACTTCGACCGCTTTCTCGCAACGGTGACGAATCGCGCACTTTTCGTCGGAACCTGCTATGATTGGCAAGTCGTGGAGTCTCTACCGAGACTTCCGCATGACGTCGGGATGAGCCACGTCGCCACCGATCTCCGGTTGCTCCGCGTCCCGACCCCTGTCTGAGCTGCCCGGGAGTCGTCTCGATGATCTACGCAATCGCCCTGATCGGCATCGTGCTCGGCGCCGTGATCGGCTTCGTTCTCGGCGGGCGTCGGTCTCAAGCGCAGGGTGACGAGGTTCGCCGCGCGGCTGAATCCGAGGGGCGCGAGCGCGGGGCAAGGCTTGAGGCCGCCTCACGCGAGACTGCTGACAAGCTGGTCGCCGGAGCGCGTGAGCAGGCCGACAAGGTCGTCGCCGCTGCGCGTGAGCAGGCCGATCGGAGCCAGGGCGCCGCACGCGAAGAGGCGGAAACCATCGTCAAGCGCGCCCGCCTCGAGGCCGACGAGGCTCGCCTCGCCACGGAGCGCGCCACGGAGCGCGATCTGAAGCAGCGCCGTTCTGAGATTGAGAAGCTCGAAGAGCGCATCGTCTCGCGCGAGGAGAAGCTTGACGAGCGTGCCTCTGCGCTCGACCGCAAGCAGCAGGAGCTGGTCGATGCCGACAAGGCGCTGCAGCGGACGACCCAGCAGCTTGACGAGCGGGGCCGCGCCCTCGCCGACCGGGAGGCTGGCATCGAGTCGCGCATCGCCGCTGTCGCCGGGATGACCCCTGAGGAGGCCCGCGCCCACGTGATCGCGTCGATCACCGAGCAGGCGCGGCTCGACGCCGCCAAGGCGGCTCGCCAGATCGAGGAGGCCGCGACCGAAGAGGCTGAGCGGCGCGCCAAGAAGGTGCTCGCGGTCGCGATCCAGCGCTACGCCGGCGAGTATGTCACGGAGCGGACCGTCTCGGTGATCAACCTCCCGAACGAGGAGCTCAAGGGACGCATCATCGGGCGTGAGGGTCGGAACATCCGCGCCATCGAGGCCGCAACCGGGGTCGACTTCATCATCGACGACACACCCGAGGCCATCATCATCAGCGCGTTCGACCCCGTGCGCCGCGAGATCGCCAGGATGTCGGTGGAGCGCCTGCTGTCTGACGGCCGCATCCACCCGACGCGCATCGAGGAGGTCGTCGCCAAGGCCAAGTCCGACATGGAGCGGATTGTGAAGGACGCCGGCGAGCAGGCGTCGTTCGAGCTCGGGCTGACCGGCCTCCATCCCGAGGTCATCAAGATGATGGGCCGACTCAAGTACCGGACCTCCTACGGCCAGAACATGTGGGCCCACAGCATCGAGGTCGGCTGGCTCTGTGGTCTCATGGCGGAGGAGCTTCGGCTCAACGTCAAGCTCGCGCGCCGGTGCGGCTTCTTGCATGACATCGGAAAGGCGATGGACCACGACGCTACCCTCGCCCAAGAAGCCGGTGGTGGCCATGCGGTCATCGGCGGCATGTTCATCAAGAAGCACGGCGAAGACGAGCTGGTCGTGAACGCGGTCGCGGCGCACCACGACGAGGTCAAGCAGAACAGCGTCTACGCGCACCTTGTCATCGCCGCTGACGCACTCTCTGGTGCCCGGCCGGGCGCGCGGCGCGAGGTGCTCGAGAGCTACGTCAAGCGGCTCGAGGACCTCGAGCGCATCTCGAGGGGCTTCCCTGGCGTTGACAAGGCCTACGCCGTGCAGGCGGGCCGTGAGGTCCGGGTGATGGTCGAGCACACCAAGGTCACCGACGATCAGGCGTTGCTGCTCTCGCGCGACATCGCCCGGAAGATCGAGGAGGAGTTGACCTACCCCGGCCAGATCCGCGTGACCGTCATCCGCGAGACGCGGGCGACCGAGGTTGCCCGCTAGCCGCGCGAGGTGCGGGGAGAGGCCTTGCCCCTCCGCGCCCTCCCCGACGCCGAGCCGGCCGAGCCGGTCCGGGCCTGCCTACCCCAGCTCGCCGAATCGGACGATCGCGTAGGACTTCTTGCCGGAGCGGAGCACCAGCATCGTCTCGCTGGCGAGGTCGGCGCTCGTGATGGGCGTCTCGACGTTCTCGAACCGCCGGTTGTTCAGGTAGACCCCTCCTGCCTGGACAATCCTCCGCGCCTCGCCCTTCGACTTGGCAAGCTCGGTGGCGGTCAGCAGGGTTACGATGTCGAGGCCCTCGGAGAGCGCCTGGCGCGACAGGGAGGCTGACGGCACGTCGGCGAACACCCCTGAAAGCTCCGCATCGGAGAGGCCCGAGATCTCGCGGCCAAACAGGATCTCGGTGGCCAGCTCAGCCGAGTGGAGCCCGGCCTCACCGTGGACCGTCCGCGTCACCTCGCGGGCGAGCGTCCGCTGGGCCACGCGCGCGGACTTCTGCTCCTCGTGGACCCTGCAGATCTCGACGATCTCGGGAATGCCAAGGAAGGTGAAGAGCCGCAGGTATCGTTCGACGTCCGAGTCGGGGGTCTGAATCCAGTACTGGTAGAAGTGGTAGGGC
>JBILLP010000598.1:0-2517 GCA_044376025.1 Bradymonadia bacterium | reverse complement strand
TCGTGCCGGTGTCGGTCGTGCCGGTGTCGGTCGTGCCGGTGTCGGTCGTGCCCGTGTCGGTCGCGCCCGTGTCGGTCGTGCCGTTGTCATCGTCATCGTCGCTCGAGCAGGCGGCGAGGTTCAGCACGACGGCGCTCGCGCAGAGCATCCGAAGCGAGAACGGGCGTACGAGTTGGCTCAAGGGGTCTCTTCTCATCGTCTGGCCTCCACAAATGCCACCGCGCTGGTGGCGAACGTAAGTCAGATGCGACGATGCCTCCTGAGTTTCGCAGCCGCGGGCCGAACACGCCGGCAAGGCCCAGAAACACTTGCCCGTGCGGGGTTTGCCGTCGCCCGTCGCCCTGCCCGGCAATGTCGTCAATCGCACGTAACGACACCGCAGACACCGCCCTTCGCCGCTTGCACCCGGCGGCGGTCACCGGTACCGCACGGAGCTCCCCGTGCTGAGGAGCCGCCTTGACGCTGAACGTCCGCCTCGCCGCGCTGCTCGTCGGCATGTCGCTCCCCCTGCTGCCAGCCCGGGCCGGGGCACAGGACGCTTCGCCGCCCCGGTCCAGCGGCGAGGGCAGCGGCGCCGTCGAGGTGCTGCCGGCCGCCGCTCGTCCCGTCGGGCCCGCGCCCGTGTCCGTCAGGGGGCTCATCACGCCGCGGCCTGCGATCGCGCCGGTTGTCGACCTGCCGCCACTGCCCGAGGAGACCGCCTCGGAGCGTTTCGGCTGGTTCGGGGAGCAGCTGATCTACGCGGTCACGATCCTCGGCAGCACCAGCGCGAGAGCCGGGCTGTCGATCGGCTACCCGTCGCAGGTCGAGGGGCACGGGTCGGTGATCCCGCTCCAGGGCATCGTCGCCAGCGTGGGGCTGCTGCGGAGCCTCTACCCGATCCACAACACGGCGCTGACCTACCTCGACCCCACCACCGGGCTGCCGACCTGGTCAGACAAGGTGCTCGAGGAGCGCGACGTCCAGCGCCAGTACACGGTCACCTACGAGGGCAACGCCTTTCGGGCGAGCATCCGGCAGGTGCGCGACGGCGAGACACGGCAGCTCCGCCGCGTTGTGCCGAGCAACATCCATGATGCGTTCTCGTGGTTCCTCGATCTGCGGAGCCGCGACCTGACCGAGGGCCAGCGCTACGAATACTTCGTGTTCGACGGCTGGAAGCTCTCGCGGCTTCGCGTCGAGGTGGAGCAGGAGACGCAGGTCCTGACGGGTATCGGCTACCTGCGTGCCGCCCAGGTCTCGCTGTACCGCGAGGTGGTCACCTCTGACGAGCCGCTGCCGTGGGCCGACCAGGCGGTGCGGCTTCCGCCCGTCTACCTGCCGGTGGAGCCCGGCAGGCGGGTCGGTCGCGCCTGGTTCGGGCTCGACGCCTCGCGGATCCCGATCGGCATCGAGCTGACCACTTCGATCGGCCCGGTGTCGGTGATGTTGCAGCGCTACGAGCCGCCGACGGGCGTCACGGTCGACTGAACTCGCCCCGCGCGAGCGCATCGGCGAGCCCGGGGTCGAGCGCCGCGAGCTTGCCGCACGCCTCCGCCCACTCGTCGGCGGGGTTCGAGTCCCAGACGATGCCTCCCCCGATGTCCCAGCGCGCCTGGTCCTGCCAAGCCTGCATCGACCTGATGACCACGCTCATCTCTGCGTCGCCCGACGGCTCGACCCAGGCGATCGTGCCACCGTAGAGGCCGCGCGGCCCCGACTCGATCTCCGCAAGGAGCTTGACGGCCTCGACCTTGGGGGCGCCCGTCATCGAGCCCGGCGGGAAGGCCGCCCCGAGCAGGTCCCACACATCGAGCCCCGGCCTGAGCCGCCCCGTCACCGTCGAGGTCATCTGCGCCACGCTGCGGTAGACCTCGACCTCACACAGCGACGGCACCGTGACGCTTCCCGGCAGGCAGACGCGGCCGAGGTCGTTGCGGAGCAGGTCGACGATCATGATGTTCTCGGATCGGTCCTTGGCGCTTGTGGCGAGCTCGTCACAGACTCGCTCGACCATGTCGCCCGGACCGAGCCGCCGGGTGCCCTTCATGGGGCGTGCGGTCGCGACGCCTGCCCGGAGCGACAGGAATCGCTCCGGGCTCGCCGAGGCGAGCGCGAACCCGTCGAAGGCGACATGCGCCGCGAAGTCTGTCGGGTGGCGCTGCATGAGCCTGACAGCCAGGGGCTCGAGCGTCTCAGGTCGCTCGAACCAGACGGGGAAGGTCAGGCAGGCCTGGTACACCCTGCCGGCGGCGATCGCCTCGCGGATCAACTCCACCCGCTGCCGGTGCCACGACCCATGCGGCGCGCGCACCACCCGGGGTATCTCGGCGCCCGACGCCGGCCAGCCCGGGTCACCCGCAGCGTGCTGCTCGTACGACCAGACCGCCAGCAGCGTCACGGCGGGGAGCCCCCCCCACGTGGGCGACGGCGCGATCGCGGCGTCGAAACCCGACGCGGCCTCGTGGGTCACCAGCGCCACCACCGCACCCGCACCCGCGCCGAACGCCCGGTTCGCAGCCGCGCGCAGCGCCGCGG
>JBILLP010000597.1:0-2523 GCA_044376025.1 Bradymonadia bacterium | reverse complement strand
CCAGCTCGACACTGACGGCGACGGCATTGGCGACCTCTGCGACCGCTGCCCGCGAGTCCCCGACGCGGAGCGGGGGAGCGAGGCAGACTGCCCGGCCGAGCAGGACTCCGACGAGGATGGTGTTGTCGATGCGCTCGACCGTTGCCCGATCCTGGCCGACGACCAGCTCGATGCCGACCGGGACGGCGTCGGAGACGTCTGCGACCGCTGCCCCGCAACCCCGGACTCCGAGCAGTGTGACGTCGACCGCGATGGCGTCGGGGATGCCTGCACCCCCCTCGCGAGCGATCTCGACGGCGACGCCATCGACGACGTCGTCGACCGCTGCGTGGGCGTGCACGACCCCGACCAGACCGACTCCGATCGCGATGGGCTCGGTGACGCCTGCGACCCCTGTCCGAGGGCTGCCGGCCTGCTTGACCCGCTCGCATGCCAGCGCGTGTCGGCCGACCGCGACCTCGACGGTATCATCGACGCTCGCGACAACTGTCCCGACACCGCGAACGGTGCCCAGCTCGATGTCGATGCAAACGGCGTGGGAGACGCCTGCGACCCCCGTTTCGGGCGCGGTGACGCAGACGGCGACCGGGTGGTCGACCTCTACGACAACTGTCCCTCGCTCCCGAATGGCGACCAGGCCGATGCCGACGGCGACGGCGTCGGTGATGACTGCGCTGAGGACCGCGACCCCGACGCCGACGGGCTCAAGGGAGACGCCGATCCCTGCCCGTGGAGCGCCACGAACCTCCCTTGGGGCGACGCCGATGGCGATGGCGTCCCCGATGGCTGCGACAACTGCCCCTGGGCGCCCAACCCGCGCCAGGACGATGGCTTTGGCAACGGCGTCGGCAACGCCTGCCGGTCAGACACCGATGGCGACTCGCTGAGCGATGCGGCCGACATCAACCCTTGGGAAGCCGACGAGGTCGCCGCACTGGACCTCGACCTCGACGGCCGTCCAGATGCCAGGCAGCCCTGCCCCTTCGACCGGGCCCCCGGCGAGTCGAGGTGTCTGGGCGACTCCGATTCTGACGGCGTGGACGACTTCTTCGACGCCTGCCGTCACGTCGCGTCCGAGGAGCTCCTTGACGACGACTACGATGCCGTTCCCAACGCATGCGACCCGTGCATCAACCTCCCCGACGGGTCGACGCGCCGCCTCTGTGGCGGAGACGCCGATGGCGACGGGATAGGCGATGCGCTCGACGCCTGCCCGAAGGAGCCCGCCAGCTCGCTGGTTGACAGCGATCGCGACGGCGTTCCGAACGTCTGCGACGCCTGCCCCCTCGTGGCGAGCAACGGTCCGAGCACCGGATGTGTCGATGATGCCGATGGCGATGGCATCACCAACGCCTTCGACGACTGCCCCTACAGCTTCATCGACAGCTGCGTGGGTGACGCAGACGGCGACGGGGTCGCCGATGATGCCGACAGCTGCCGGACCGTGCCCAACCGGGCTCAGACCGACCTTGACGGCGACGCGGTTGGCGACGCCTGCGCCCGCGACCCCGACGGCGATGGCTTCGACGACCGCCTCGACAACTGCCCTCGACGCTGGAACCCCTCTCAGGCCGACGCGAACCGTGACGGTCTCGGAGACGCCTGCGCCCGCTGACGGCCCCTCGCCGTTGCGAAGAGTGTCAGGTGCCGCTGCCCTCGACCAGCGGGCAGGTGGCCGCCGGGTCGATGGTGACCTTCTCGGACTCGAAGTCAGCCTCGAAGATCCAGCCCGAGGGGTCGGTCGCGCCAGGGGCGACGTAGTCCTTGTTGCGGTCGCCGAGCAATGCACAGATGGTCGTGGAGGGCTGGCCCGGCGACAGCGTGATCTCGACGTCGCAGTCGTTGTCGAGGATCGCGCCCTTGAGGGTGCCCGACATCGTGAAGTCTGAGCCCGCCTCGACCTGCTCGATGACGCCGGTCACCGACAGCTCGTTGAGGGGGATGATCAGCACGGCGTTCTCGCCTCCGGCCCCGGGGTTCAGCGCGGGGAAGAGGAGCCGCAGCGGCTCCGTCGAGGCAAGGGCGTTGTCGGTGCCGAAGTCGGCACTGACAAAGTTCGGCCCGCTCTCCCCCGCGTCGAAGCCACGCGGGTCCCAGGTGAAGGCGCGCGTGGTCGCGTCAAGCATGCATGCGCCGCCGCCGCCGACCTCGAAGGTCGTGGCGCCGGTGGGGCTCCCGAAGTCCCGCGCCTCGAGCACAATGTGCAGCTTGTCGGCGGCGATATCACGGTTGATCAGGTTCTCGAGCAGAGGCCCGACGCCTCGCGGCTTCTTGATGTCCGTCCGCGTGGCGCGCCACGTCGAGTTGACACGCTCGAAGGTGGCTTCACCCGAGCCGCCGGTGTCACCCGAGCCGCCCGTGTCGCCTGACGTGTCTCCTGACGTGTCGGTCGACGTGTCGCCGGTCGACTCGGACTCGTCGTCAGAGCCGCAGGCCACGGCCACGAGTGAGAGAGCCAGGAGTGAAGGGAGTGAGCGTCGAAGAAACAGGTTCATGGTCACCTCAAGACACGGTGTTGCGGGG
>JBILLP010000120.1:0-8289 GCA_044376025.1 Bradymonadia bacterium | reverse complement strand
ACCGGCACCGACACCGGGGCCGACACGACGCCGGTCACCACCTGCGGCGACGGGCGGATCGAGGGCGCGGAGGGCTGCGACGACGGCAACGCCGAGGCCGACGACGGCTGCTCGGCGACCTGCGGCGTCGAGCCCGGGTGGACCTGCGCTGGCGCTCCGAGCGTCTGCGAACGTGACCTCTGCTTCGGTGTTGACTGCACCGGCGAGGCCGGAGCCTGCGAGACCGCCACCTGCGACCCGGCCACCGGGGCCTGCGTCGTGGCCCCGCTCGAAGAGGGCGCCCCATGCGACGACGGTGCCGCCTGCACCACCGGCGACGTCTGCAACGGCGGAACCTGCGCCGGCAGCCCGGTCGTCTGCGAGGACACCAGCGGCGGCTGTGCGACCTTCGCCTGCAACCCGGGCACGGGCGCCTGCGAGGCCACCCCGCTCGCGACCTGCACGCCCTGCGGCGACGGGAGCTTCTGCGGCGGTGGCGTCTGCGGCGGGCTCACGCGCCTGGCCGGCTTCGACTTCGACGCCGAGGAGCTGCCCGCCGGCTTCGTGAACACCGGGACGACCGGCTGGGCGCCGGCGGGCGACCGGGCCCGGACCGGGGCGCGCTCGCTCAAGTCGGGCGCCATCGGCTCGCGCGCCACCTCGACCACCACGCTCACGGTCGATCTCGTGTCGGCCGGCACGCTGCGCTTCTGGGTCGCCACCTCGACCGAGACCTGCTGCGACAAGCTGTCGCTGACGATCGACGGTGTGCGCGACGCCACAACCTGGCAGGGTGAGACCTCGTGGGTCGAGGTGGTCCGCCCGCTGCCGGCCGGCCGCCACGAGCTGGCCTTCACCTATACCAAGGACGCCGACCTCACCGGCATCATCGACGCCGTCTGGATCGACGACCTGACGATCGAGCCGGCGGGTGGTGGCTGCGCCGACGAGGGCTGCGGCGCCGCCCTCTTTGACGGCACCTCGTGCATCGTCTGCGAGCCTGAGCCCGATGGCGCGGCCTGCGGCACCGACCTCGGCGCCTGCGAGGCAGCCACATGCCAGGCCGGCGCCTGCATCGCCGAGCCGCTGCCCGATGGAACCGACTGTGCGGGCGGCTCCGAGTGCACGGCGGCGACCTGCGAGTCGGGCGCCTGCGTCGAGGTGCCGCTGCCCGACTGCACCGCCTGCGCCGGCGGCTTCTGCGGCGCCGGCGTCTGTGGTGGGCTCCAGGCCTTCGGGTACACCTTCGAGCGTCCGGCCGACGCGGCGGCCTTCGTCGCCACCACCCCGGTGGGTTGGGCCACCGACACCTCGCAGTTCAGGGCCGGCGCGTCATCGCTCCGCTCGGGCCGGATCGGCAACAACGCCCGCTCGACCGTGGCGCTCTCCATCCCTGCGAACCGCGCCGGCAACCGCCTCTCGTTCTGGGTGAAGGCGTCGAGCGAGTCGGGCAACGACGAGCTCGTGCTGGCGCTCAACGGCGTCGAGGACGCCACCCGCTGGAGCGGTGCGACCGGCTGGGTCGAGGTCTCGCGCACGCTCCCGCCGGGCCCGGTCACCGTGACCTTCAGCTACGTGAAGGACTCCTCGGTGGCCCTCGGCAGCGACGCCGTCTGGATCGATGACGTCACGATCGGCGCCGCGGCGCTCGGCGAGGCGTGCGCCGCGTCGGTCTGCGGAGACGCCATCTTCGTCGGCGACGCCTGCCTGGTCTGCGAGCCGGCGCCCGAGGGCTCGATCTGCGAGGGCGACGCCTCGGACTGTCGGGTCGGGACCTGCGAGGCGGGCGACTGCGTGCAGCGGCAGGTCGACGATGGCACCGGCTGCGCGGGCGGCACGGACTGCCGGTCGGCGACCTGCGAGGCGGGCGCCTGCGTCGTCGCCGACCTCCCCGACTGCACCGCCTGCGGTTCTGGCGACTTCTGTGCCGGCGGCCTCTGCGGCGGCGCAACGGGCGAGACGCTCGGCTTCGAGGTGCCGGGCGACGCCGCCCGCTTCACCAGCACCACCGCCGTCCCGTGGCGCCTTGATGGCACGACCCCCCGCACCGGCGCTGGTACCTGGCGCTCCGGAGCCATCGGCAACAACGCCGCCACCTCGACCCGCCTCGTCGTCGAGGCCCGCGCCGGCGCCTCGATGAGCTTCTGGGTCCGCACCTCGACCGAGAGCTGTTGCGACAAGCTGCAGCTCCGCATCAACGGCGCGCTCGACACCACGACCTGGGGAGGCTCCACCGCCTGGACGCAGGTCACGCGGCCGCTGCCTCCGGGGCCGGCGACCATCGAGTTCACCTACAGCAAGGACGGCAGCGCCACCTCGGGCAGCGACGCCGTCTGGATCGACGACCTGGCGCTGTCCGGGGTTGAGGCCGGCGCCTGCGTCGACGACGGCTGCGGCGCCCCGCTGTTCGACGGGACCGCCTGCGTCGTCTGCGACCCCGCCCCCGAGGGCACCCTCTGCGAGGGCGACGCCACCGACTGCCGCGTCGGCGCGTGCCGCTCCGGTGACTGCACGCAGGAGCTCGTCGACGACGGCACCTCGTGCGACGACAACGCCATCGACTGCCTCGCGGCGACCTGCCAGGCCGGCGCCTGCACCCCTGACCCGGTCGACGACTGCACCACCTGCGGCGCAGCCGGGACCGGGCTGTGCGGCGGCGGCGTCTGCCAAGGCCCCGACGAGGCCTCGACCTGGGGCTTCGCGGCCGGCGAGCCCATCGCGCCCTTCACCAGCGCCGGTGCCGCCGCCTGGACGGTCGACGGGACCGGCGGCCGGTCCGGGGGCGCCGCGCTCCGCTCCGCCGACATCGGCGGCAGCGCCTCAACGACCGTGACGCTCGTCACCGATGGCCCCGCGCGGCCGTTCAGCTTCTGGTACCGGGTCAGCTCCGAGCTGAGCTACGACTTCCTGACCTTCGCGATCGACGGCGTGCAGGTGCAGCGCTGGTCGGGCAACGTCAGTTGGGCCCAGTACTCGGGCACCCTCCTTGCCGGCCCGCGCACGCTCACCTGGACCTACAGCAAGGACGTCGCCACCGACTCCGGCTCCGACGCCGCCTGGATCGACGACGTCGAGATCCGGCTCCCCAATGCCTGCGGTGCCGATGAGTGTGGCGCCTCGGTCGGCGTCGACGGCGCCTGCGTGACCTGCGGCGACTCCGCGCCCGACTGCACCGCGTGCGCCGGCGGCTCCGACATCTGCGTCGCCGGCCGCTGCGGAGGCATCGGCTCCCCGGGTCTCTCGCAGGACTTCGAGGCGTCGACCTGGCCCACGGGACTCGCCCACCAGACGGCCACCCGCTGGGTGATCGACCCGGTCGTGTCCGCGGTCGGGAGCGGCTCTGCCCGCAGTGGCAGCCTCGGCGACAGCGCCACGACGGCCTTCAGCACCACGGTCACGGTCGGTTCGGGAGGCACGGTCGGCTTCTGGTACAGGGTCTCGACCGAGGCCTGCTGCGACAAGCTCGAGTTCCTCATCGATGCCACCACCTCGCTGTCGGTGGGCGGCATCAACGGCTGGCGCTACCACACCGCGACGCTCTCGCCGGGCGGGCACCTGCTGACCTGGCGCTACGTCAAGGACACGGGTGTGACCGGCGGCTCCGATGCGGTCTGGGTCGACGCAATCGAGGTGCGCGACGACACACTCTGCGTGTCAGACGCCTGCGGCGACCAGGCGTGGGACGGCGCCTCCTGCGTCATCTGCCCCGTGCAGGCCGACGGCGCCACCTGTGACGACGACACCGCCGACTGCACCGACGCAACCTGTCAGTCGGGCGTCTGCACCGTCGAGGGCCTGCCTGACTGTGCCGCCTGTGGCCCCACCGGCGCCGATATCTGCGTTGCCGGCGCCTGCGGTGGCCTCCCGCTGCTCCGCACTGCCGACTTCGAGGGCCCCGCATCGACCGACGCCTTCATCACCTCGGGCGACATCCCCTGGACGATCTCGACCTTCGCCCGAACCGGCACCGGCGCGCTCGCCGCCGGCCCGATGACCCGGGCGACGACCGCGCTGCTGACGGTCGACGTCAGCCCGGCCAGCGACGGAACCGTGTCCTTCTGGTCGTGGCGCGACCTCGCGAGCAGCGACATCGTCCGCTTCGCCGTCGACGGCGTCGAGGTCGGCACCTTCTCGGGTGCCTCGAACCGCTGGACGCAGTCGAGCTACCCGCTGACCGCCGGTCCCCACGTGCTCTCGTGGACCTACGCCGCGAGCGACTCGACGTCGTCGTTCTACGACCGGACCTTCTTCATCGACGATCTCGAGCTCACGGGCTACCCCGCCTCGTGCCCCGCCGCCGACCTCTGCAGCGTGAGCGGCTACGCCGGCGACGCCTGCCTCACCTGCGACACAGGTGCCTGCCCCTGACAACGCGCCGCGTTGTGGGGGCTGCCCCGCCGCGGGTTGCGTGCACCGGGGCGCCGCGATAGCACCGGGAGTCCGGTTCGCGGCCGGGGCCGCACGCGGCGACCCCTCCGTGGCCGGCAGGAGCGCTCGCCATGGAACTTCAGCCGCTGCCGATCGACCAGATCCCCGCCTCCCTGCGACGCAACCTCGAGCCCGGGGCGCCTCCGCCGATGCGCATGATGGCCGCGCGTGGCCTCGTGCCGGCGCCTCCGCCCGACCTCGCGGTGCTGCTCTTCCAGCTCAGCTTCGACCCCGACGCGACCGTCGCCAAGTCGGCGCAGGACACCATGGCGGCGACGCCGGCGCAGGTGTTGCTCAATGTCGCGGCCGCTCCGCTGCCGGCACTCGTGCTCGACTGGATCGCGCGCCTCTTCGCCCGCGCCGACGATGTGCTCGAGAAGGTGCTGCTCAACCAGCGCACCGACGACAGCACCGTCGCGGCGATCGCCGCCAAGGCGAGCGAGTCGATCATCGAGCTCGTGGCCGCCAACGAAGTCCGTATGCTCCGGCACGCGCCGATCATCGAGTCGATCTTCTTGAACGAGCACGCGCGCATGTCGACCGTCGACCGCGTGATCGAGCTGGCGCGCCGCAACCGGATGCGCTTCGAGAACGTCGCGGTGCTCGACCACATGATGGAGGACCTGCGCGCCACCAACGAGGCGCTCCACCGCGATCCCGCCGCGCCCGGTGACGACGCCTTCAAGACGCTGCTCAAGCACTCGCTCGAGGAGGAGGCCCGCGAGGAGGCCGCGCTCGCCGGGCTCAGCGAGGACCAGCGGGCAGAGGTCCGTACCCGGCAGAACGAGGACCTCGACGAAGGAAAGCGAGCCTCGACCAACAAGCAGGCCGAAATCGGCAAGATGAACATCTCGCAGAAGGTCCGCCTCGCCACCCTCGGCTCCAAGGCCGACCGCGACTACCTGATCCGCGACAACAACCGGCTCGTCCACATGGCCGCCGTGCTGTCGCCCAAGGTCCAGCCGCCCGACATCATCGCCTGGTCGACCAACAAGTCGCTCCCAGAGAACGTGATCGCCTACATCGGTGGCAACGGCAAGTACCGGCGCAGCTACCGCATCGTGAACAACATCCTCAACAACCCCAAGGCGCCGCTCCGCATCACCTCGTCGCTCATCAACTCGCTGGTGGTCGCTGACCTCACCAAGCTGATGAAGAACCGGAACGTCTCGCCCGCACTCCAGAAGCTCGCCAAGAACCTCAAGGCGCAGCGCGAGCGCGGCCGCGGCTGACCCGATGGCACCGATGCGCCAGTGCACCCTCATCGTGCTCGACTCGGTCGGGATTGGCTTTGCCGACGACGCGGCCGCCTTCGGGGACGCCGGCTCCGACACGCTCGGGCACATCGCGGAGTCGGTCGGACCGCTCGATCTCGTCAACCTGCAGGCGTTCGGGCTCGGCAACATCGCGCGGCCAACACCCATCCGCGGCTGCGGGCCGGTCGAGCATCCCGCCGGAGGCTACGGGCGCCTGTCCGAGACAGCGCCCGGCAAGGACACCGCCACCGGCCACTGGGAGATGATGGGCCTTGTGATGGACAAGCCCTTCGAGACCTTTCCCGATGGCTTCTCAAACCGCTTCATCGCCGACTTCTGCGCCGCAACCCGAACCGCCGGCGTGCTCGGCAACTGCGCCGCGTCCGGCACCGAGATCATCGAGCGGCTCGGCCGCGAACACGCTGCCACCGGGCTCCCGATCGTCTACACCTCTGCCGACCCGGTGCTCCAGATCGCCGCGCACGAGGAGGTCGTGCCCCTCGGGACGCTCTACGCCTGGTGCGAGGCCGCCTACCCGCTCGCCCTCGCGGCCGGCATGAGCCGCGTGATCGCCCGGCCCTTCGTCGGCACCTGGCCTGCCTACACCCGCACCTACAATCGCCGCGACTACGCGCTGGCGCCACCCCGCCCGACCTTCCTTGACGTGCTCGCCGCGGCGGGTGTCCGCACCCACGGCATCGGCAAGATCGCCAGCATCTTCGCCGAGCGCGGCATCGCGTCCTCGGTGCTGACCCACGGCAACGACGACGGCATCGACCAGACGGTCGAGGCCATGCGCCGCGCAGAGGCCCCCTTCGTCTTCACCAACCTCATCGACTTCGACATGCACTACGGGCATCGTCGCGACCCCGCCGGCTACGCCGCCTGCCTGCGCGCCTTCGACCGTCGCCTGCCCGAGCTCCTCGGCGCCCTGCGTGACGGTGACCTGCTGCTGCTGACCGCCGACCACGGCAACGACCCCACCTACCGCGGCACCGACCACACCCGCGAGCGTGTGCCGCTGCTCGCCTTCGTCGCGGGACAGCGGGGTGGCGTCGACCTCGGCACCCGCACCACCTTCGCCGATGTCGGGCGTACCGTGCTCGATTTCCTGGGCGTCGAGGCCCCCTCGGGGTCGCTCGGCTCCTCGTTCTGGCCCGAACTCCGAGGCGCGTGATGCAGCGAGGGTTTCGCGAACTCTGGAACCTCCTCTCCCCGGCGCGGCAGGCGGCCTTCGCGGAGCAGTGCGCATCACGTGCCGCAGCACGCGGGCTCTTCGTCTACCGTGCCGACGCCGACCGCAGGGTCCCGATCCCGCCGATCCTCTCCCCGGTGGTCATCGACGACGCCGAGGCCGCGGCGCTCTCCACGCAGTCGCACCAGCTCCTCTCCGCGATCCAGAAGACGTCGGAGGCGTTGATCACCGGCCAGCTCCCGTGGGCCGACCGGCGCCGCATCTTCGTCGCGCTCTCCCCATTCGAGCGCGAGCGCGTGCAGGCAGGGTTCGCCCATGCGCGCCACGTCGCGATCGCGCGGGCCGACCTCTTCCCCGCGGCCGACGGCGGCCACCGCGCGCTCGAGATGAACGCCACCATCCCCGCGATGCAGGGATACTCCGACGCCGTCACCAGCGCCTGGTTCGATGCTTTCGGCGCCGCGTTCGGGCTCGCCGACGATGCCGTGGCCACACTTCGGCAGCAGAACGGCTCGAACTCCGCTGACCTGCTCCGGTCGCTCCTGGCGCATGCCGCCCGCACCGGCCGGACCGAGGTCGGCAGCATCGCCATCGTCGCCCGCGCCGGCGACAGCCAGCTCGGCGACCTCGACGCGATCGCCCGCGCCTGGCGGCAAGCGGGCATCGAGGTTGCGCACTGCAACCCCGACGAGATCGCAATCGACGCCGGCGTCGCGACCGCCCGAGGTCGGCGCTTCGACCTCTGGTACCGCCACATCTTCGCCTGGCGACTCGACCCTGCGGGCGCCTTCGCCACGATGCTCCGGGACCCGGTGCGCTTCGGGGTGTGGAATCCCGTCGACCCGCAGCTCGAGGTGAAGGCGATGCTCGCCCTCACGCAGCGCGTCGCCGAGGAGCAGCCGCGGCTCGGGGGCCTGACACTCAGCGATGCCGAGCGCCACGCCGCGCTGACCCTCGCCCCGTGGACACGGCTCCTCGCCCCGGGCGCCTCGACGCTCGACGACGGCTCCGCCGTCACCGAGCTGCTCGCACACGTCGCCGCACACCCCGGGCGCTACATCCTCAAGCGGTCGTGGGCATACGGCGGCAAGAGCGTCCTGCTCGCCGAGCACCTCGACGATGCGGACACCCAGTCGCGCCTGCGGACGATGTTTGGCCTCGATGCCGCGACACCGGCGATCGACTGGACGCGGCTCGTCGACCTGGCCGCCAACGACCGTCACGACGTCTGGATTGTGCAGCGCATCGTCGAACCCCGGACGACCGAGCACCTCGTGACCGGCGCAGGCGGGCCACGGTGGCAGCACCTGGTCGCCGACCTGAGCATGTACGCCAACCACGGGGTCGACACGCCCATGTCGGGTGGCGCCGTGCGGGTCTCCGCGAGCCGCATCGTCAACATCGCGACCGGCGGTGGCATGGCCCCGTTGG
>JBILLP010000596.1:0-2528 GCA_044376025.1 Bradymonadia bacterium | reverse complement strand
TCTCTGCTGAGCCGGAGATCCCCTTTGTCGATGAGGACGAACTCATCGACGACGACGTCGAGATCGAGGTCGAGGCGACCGGGCTCAGTGAGGCGGGTGCTGTGCGCAGCAGCCAGGCCCGGGGTCGAAAGACGCCTGGTGTGGCTCTGGTCGCGGTTCCGAGCCCAGACGCCGCGGCCGGCGGAGGAGAATCCCCCGGCCCAGAGGCGCCTGGGGAGGGAGCCGAGCCCGGCGTCACCGAGGCCGCTTCGTCAACCGAAGGTGCCGGTGGGTTCCCCGACACAGGGGGGCTGGAGCAGGCTGACAAATCGATCGACATCGAGCTCGAGTTCGACATCGAGGACGCCGTGGAGGCGGCCAGCGCGGTCGTGTTGGCGGGGGAGCCCGACGGCAACGCGGTCACCAGGCCGCCCGCGGAGAGCTGGCTCGGGATGGCCTCGATGGGGCAGGGTGGGCTCGGGGAGCGTCTGGCGGACTTCGGGACCAGCGATGGGGGCGGCCTTGAGGAGGTGACAGCCAACAACCAGGCAGTCGCCCCAAACCTGGGAACCTCTGAGTCCGGTGAACAGAGGCGCACCGTGGAGGCGGCCTCGGCGATGGAGTCGGCTGCGTCATCTCCGGGGACGGGGGCTGCCGGCCGGAATCCAACCTCCACCCGTCGCGCCGCCGACTTCGACTCGACGGAGTCGCGTCGCGCGAGCGGGGCGATTCGGTACAGTCCGGAGCTCGTTGCCCGTGCGGATGCGGCGGTCGAGAGCTTCGAGACCCGGGTGTCATGGTCATCGACGGGGTCCATCCGGACGAGCACGGCGGGCAGGGCGACCGACGACAGCACTCCGGTCAGGAGGCTCACGGAGACCGCAGCCCATGTCACGGTCGAAGCCGATGCGCCGCCCGAGGCTCGGCTCGTCGCCCCCGACCCGACCGCGTCCGCCGTGTCGGTTGGCACCGCCGATGCGTCGCCCGGCGCTGACTCCCTGGATGACACGGGGCTCGACCCGGCGCCGCAGCCCGCACCCGAGGCAGGGCCTTCGCCCGAGGCAGTGGCCGTCGTCGTTGCGACTCCCCCCGAGGATCCGAACGAGATTGACCCTAACGCCTTCGAGGCGGCGGGGATTCAGCTCGCGCCGTCGAGGCCCGCCTGGGACGAGATCGCGGCGCAGGAGGCCCCCGTGTTGTCACCGACACCCACCGTGGACCTGGCGCCGCTCGCGAGCCCCATGTCGTCGGCGCAGGGTGCCGGGATCCTGCGTCCGCCGCGTCCGAAGCAGTCCGCCGAGCCGCACAAGGCCGTTGCGCAGCCGAAGGCGGTCTCGACAGGGGTTCCCCGGATGGAGTCGGCCGACGAGGAAGCGCGTCGCTCCCTGCTCAACCTCGCTCGGGAGTTCACGCGCAAGGGTGCCTTCGACGATGCGCTGGCGCTGATCGATGATCTGATGCTCTCTTCAGACAACGACATCGGCCTGATGGCCATCCGGCGCGAGATCCTCACCGAGCGGCTGGCACGCGCGAAGCGGCCTCTGGAGTCGCTCGGGCGCGTCGCCCGGCTGCGGCTTACAGAGGCCGAGCTCCGCGAGACCGGCCTGGACCGACGGGAGATGTTCATGCTGTCGCTGGTCGACGGGACCACGTCGCTGCAGGACATCATCGACCTGAGCGGCATGCCGGCCGACGAGGCGCGGCAGGTGCTCTCAGGTCTGCTCGAACGGCGGGTGATCACCGCCCGCTGACCGCCGGTTCACCCGGGGCGGCCGCCAAGCACGCGCAGGCTTCGCACCGTGGTGGAGAGGCGGCGGGCCTGAGGCTCCCATCCCTCGATCCGGCGTTGCGCAAACGCGACGAGGTTGGGCGCATAGTCAGGGAACGCGGGGCAGCGAACGCCGTGGCGATGCAGCAGATCGACCGCATGCCGTGCGTTGAAGAAGGCGGCGGTGTCGAGCTCGTCGAGGTGGGTGCGGGATGCCCGAACCACCTCTTCTCCAAAGGGGATCCGTCGCATCACGTCGACGACCCGGTCGCCCCGCGTGCGCGAAACCCTGCGCTGCTCGGCGAGCTCAGACACGAGCCTGAAGGCATCATCGACCGCGACCGGCTGCGGATCGACGAGGTGGAGCGTCCGGCCGACAGCGGACTCGTCGGATGACAGGGCAACGATCGACTCTGCGACGTAGTCGGCCGGGCTGACGTGGAAGGGGAACCTCGCCGCACTCGAGGCGGGAGGAGCCAACCGTTCGGGGGCGTTCGAGAGGATCTGCACCAGGAAGTAGGGCCCGTCGAGCCGGTCGATCTCGCCGGTCGTGGAGTGTCCCACCACGAGGCCGGGCCGGTAGATGGTCACGGGGATCTCGCGGGACGCGCGACGGACCTCGAGCTCGGCGCCGAACCGCGTGCGCTCGAAGGTGTTGCGGAAGCGCTGCCCGCGCTCGAGCTCGTCCTCGAGCACGACGCCTTCGCGTGCGCCAGCGACGAACGCGGTCGAGTAGTGGTGAAAGCGCCGGAGCCGGCTTGCCTCGCGGGCAAACTCGAGG
>JBILLP010000595.1:0-2534 GCA_044376025.1 Bradymonadia bacterium | reverse complement strand
GACTGGATGCGGGTGTTGTTCATGGTCGCGTGGGTGTGGGGTCGAGTGGGCAGTCTAACAGGCCGGCGACGGCTGCCAACCGGGATCGCGCCCGGCGGCATGTAGGCAACGGGACGTGCCGCACGGCGGAAAATTGCGTCGGCGATCGGTGTAGGTAGTCTCTGCGGTCGAATCTGATGCGGGGAGTCCCCCGCGCTCCCGACCGACGAGACTCGCATGGCTGGTCGCACGAACACCATCCTCTGCTCCAAGTGCCACGAACGTGTCGAGGACGGCGCCCAGAGCTGCCCCTCGTGCGGCGAGCCGACGCCAATCGACGCGTCGTCGGCCGACACGCGCATCCAGCAGAAGGTGATGCAGCACTTCGTGATCCGCGAACGGATCGCGCGTGGCGGCATGGGTGAGGTGTACATCGCGGAGCACGAGGAGTTTCACCACCGGATCGCGATCAAGTTCCTGCACCGGCGGTTTGCCGACGACGAGGAGCTTGCCGAGCGCTTCTTGCAGGAGGCGCGGGCCGCCTGCAGGGTGCGGCACAACTACGCGGTGGCGATCAACGACATCGGCCGGCTGACCGACGGCACGCTCTACATCGCGATGGAGTATGTCGACGGCGTCTCGCTCGGTCGGTTCATGCGGCGGCATGGCAAGCCGATGGCGAGCCACCACGTGGTCCGCATCGCGCAGCAGGCGTGCGAGGTGCTGGCAGAGGCGCACCGGCACCAGATCATCCACCGCGACATCAAGCCCGACAACATCATGCTGGTCGAGTCGTCGACCGGGCGACCGTCGATCAAGGTGCTCGACTTCGGCATCGCCAAGATCCTGAACGACGAGCGGCCTGGACTGACGCAGACCGGGGTCATGTTCGGGACCCCCGAGTACATGTCTCCCGAGCAGGCATCGGGCGGCGAGATCGGGACAAAGACCGACATCTACTCGCTCGGGCTCGTGCTCTACTTCATGCTCGTCGGGCACCCGCCGTTCGAGGGGCAGAACAAGCTGCAGCTCATCCAGCGGCAGATCAAGGAGTCGCCTCCCGCGGTCGAGCGCGCGTCGCCGGCGAAGATTCCGCCGGAGCTGGCGGCGCTGGTGAACGAGATGCTGGCGAAGGACCCCTCGCGGCGCCCTGGGGCGATGACCGACGTGCTGCAGCGGCTCGACGCGATCGCGATCAAGCAGGGCCCGATCAGCGCAGAGGAGGCCAACCTCGACCTGCAGCGCCGGGCGGTGCGTGCGCCCGCCGCCGAGGCGCGTGGGGCGGAGTCGGGCCGTGCGCGCGGCAGGGCGGGGCGCGCCGGGGCGGAGCAGCTCCGGCTGCTCGACGACGTGCCGCAGGCGCGGGCGGAGGCCAGCCAGGGTGCGTCGCGCACCGGCTCACGGGCCGCGCAGGCCTCGTCGCCCCACCCCCGCGTGCCGGTTGCGGCCGACGGGAGCGAGATCGCGATCGGACGCGGCCGTGACGGGTTTGTCGCGTCGCGCGGCTCTGCCGGCACAGACCGGAGCGGACAGCTGCCGGGGCAGGGTGACGGCCCTTCGGAGATGGGTCCGCCGTCGCGGCGTAGCCCGTCGATCCTGACGAACCAGGCGACGCCGGCGGCCTCGGAGCGCCCGTCGCGCCCGGCGCCTGCCATCGAGGCCAGCGAGGGCTACTCGCTCGGCGACAGCGACCGTCCGGTCAGCGCGCGGCCGCGCCGCGTCACCCCGACGGGTGGTCGGCAGTCGGTCCGCACAGGGCCGGTGCTCGGCAACACCGGCCGCTTCGAGATCGCGGAGCCCGAGCCCGAGATCACGATCCCGGGGCGCCATGCCGATCCACACCGGGTGCAGGGAGAGGTCGGGTTCAAGGCCATCTTCATTGGCTGTGTGGTCGTGCTGGGGCTGGTCGCCGCGGCCGTCGGCGGCATGACCTACCGGGGCGAGAAGCAGGACCGCGCTCGCGCCGCGGCAGAGGGCTCCGCGCAGGCGATCCCGGCCGCGATGGCGGTCAAGTCGCCACCGCCCCGCCCTGTCGACGAGGCCAAGGACCGCGCGACCTGGGAGCCGCGCGTTGTCGAGGCGCTCGCGCTGATCCAGCAGGGCCGCGAGACCCGGGCGCGCAACCTCTACAACGAGATCACCAAGGCGACGCCGGTGGCGCTGAGCGAGCTCGACAAGCTCAAGGGGCAGCTCGACACCGCCGCGGCGGCACGGGCGGAGATCGACGGCTTCTTGGCGGCGCATGACTGCAGAGCGGCCGACGAGGTCGTGATCCGGCTGCGCAACGGCCTGAGCAAGAAGCTGTCTGAGAACTACCACTCGAAGCTCAACGAGTGCCGCGCGGCAGTCCGGGATGGCGCCAAGCCGACGACCCCGGGCGGCGCCTCGCCGCAGGCGCCAACGCCCCCGGTGGCCGCAGCGCCGACGCCGGCCGTGCAACCCGCGCGTGCCGCCACCGCTCAGCCCGCTCGGACCGCAGCGGCTCAGCCCGCTCGACCCGCAGCGGCACAGCCTGCCCGGCCTGCGGCTCAGCCCGCTCGGACCGCAGCGGCTCA
>JBILLP010000594.1:0-2535 GCA_044376025.1 Bradymonadia bacterium | reverse complement strand
CGGCTGACGCCCACTACGACCGGCAGCGGCTGCCGCGTGAAGGCCTTGAGCCGCGCGAAGATCCGCTCGTTGTGCCCGAGCTGCTTGCCAAACCCGAACCCGGGGTCGATCGCGAGCCGCTCGGGCGCGAACCCGGCGAGCACCGCCGCCTCGACGCGGCCTCGCAGCGCCTCGGCGACCTCGGCCACCACGTCGCCGTACTCGGCGAGGGCCTGCATCTCGTGGGGGCGCCCGGTCGTGTGCATCAGCACGAAGCCGGCCCCGGTCGGTGCCACCCGCTCGAGCATGAGCGGGTCGAAGCACCCGGCCGACACATCGTTCACGATGTCGGCGCCGGCCTCGATCGCGGCGAGCGCGACGTCGGACTTGCTCGTGTCGACCGAGATCACGAGGTCACTGCGGCGGCGAATCTCACGGACAACGGGCACAACCCTGCGGAGCTCCTCGTTGACATCGACCGGTGCCGCGCCGGGTCGCGTCGATTCGCCGCCGATGTCGACCAGCTCAGCACCGAGCTCCGCAGCGGCCACAGCGGCGTCAGTCGCGGCCTCGACGCTCGCGAACCGCCCCCCGTCCGAGAAGGAGTCTGGCGTCACGTTCAGGATCGCCATCACCGCGGGCGATCCGCGCTCGATGAGCAGCACCCCCCTGCGGTGGTGCCAGGCCCAGCTCGTCGGCACTACGCCTCGCTGTTCGCCGGGCGGAGCGACGACGACTCCCTGCCGGGTGCCGCATCGCGCGAGGTGAAGCTGCTCGGCGGCGTCGCGGCACGCTCCTGCTGGCGTCGCGCGCTGCGGGTCTGCCGCACCTGCTCGATGTTGCCCTGCAGGATCGCCTCGATCTCCTCGGCGTCGATCGACTCGAATTCGAGCAGCGCCTCGGCGATCATGTCGAGCATGCCACGGTTGTCGACGAGGAGTTGGCGGGCGTCGTTGTAGCGCCCCTGCACGAAGCGCTTGACCTCCTCGTCGATCTCGATCGCGGTCTTCTCGGAGTAGTTGCGCGACATGCGGTTGTAGTCGCGCCCCAGGAACACCTCTTCTCCGCCCTCGCCGAGGTGCAGCGGCCCGATGCGGTCGCTCATGCCCCACTCGCAAACCATCTTGCGGGCCGTGCTGGTGGCGTGCTCGAGGTCGGAGCCGGCGCCCGTGGTGATCTGCCCGAAGATGAGCTCCTCAGCGGCGCGGCCGCCCATGGCGATCGCGATCCGGTTGAGCGCCCACTCCTTGCTGACGTTGAGGCGGTCCTCTGCCGGGAGCTGCTGCGTCACACCAAGGGCGCGGCCGCGCGGGATGATGGTGACCTTGTGCAGCGGGTCGACATCGCGGCCCTGCGGGAGCAGCAGCGCGACGAGCGCATGGCCGGCCTCGTGGTAGGCGGTGACCTTCTTGTCGCGGTCGCTGATGATCGCCGACTTGCGCTCCGCGCCCATCAGGACCTTGTCCTTGGCCTCCTCGAAGTCGCCCATGTCGACGTGGTTCTTGCCCTTGCGGGCAGCGATCAGCGCCGCCTCATTGACGAAGTTCTCGAGGTCGGCACCGGCGAACCCGGGGGTGCCCTTGGCGAGCACCATGATGTCGACGTCAGGCGCCATCGGCGTCTTGCGGGTGTGGACCTTGATGATGCCCTCGCGGCCGAGCAGGTCGGGGCGGGGCACAACGACGCGGCGGTCGAAGCGCCCGGGGCGCAGCAGCGCAGGATCGAGGACGTCGGGCCGGTTGGTCGCGGCGATCAGGATGACGCCGTCGTTCGACTCGAAGCCGTCCATCTCGACGAGGAGCTGGTTGAGTGTCTGC
Source organism: Bradymonadia bacterium (assembly GCA_044376025.1). Taxonomy (GTDB): domain Bacteria; phylum Myxococcota_A; class Bradymonadia; order REDH01; family REDH01; genus JBILLP01. The sequence continues at coordinate 739 of JBILLP010000594.1, read as the reverse complement.
TCGCGCTCGTCATGACCGCCGCCAAGCCCGGCGCCGCGGTGCCGTCCGACGGCGTCGATCTCGTCGATGAAGATGATGCAGGGCGCGTGCTTCTTGCCCTGCTCGAAGAGGTCCCTGACCCGGCTGGCACCGACACCGACGAACATCTCGACGAAGTCGGAGCCCGAGATCGAGAAGAAGGGCACACCCGCCTCGCCGGCGACGCCCTTGGCGAGCAGGGTCTTGCCCGTGCCCGGGGGGCCCATCAGCAGCACGCCCTTGGGGATGCGGCCGCCGAGGCGCGTGAACTTCTTGGGGTCACGCAGGAACTCGATGATCTCCTGGAGCTCCTGCTTTGCCTCCTCGACGCCCGAGATGTCGTCGAAGGTCACCCGGTTCTGCGACTCGTTCAGCAGGCGGGCCTTCGACTTGCCGAAGCTCATCGCCTTGCCGCCGCCCGACTGGAGCTGCCGCATGAAGAAGAAGAAGATCAGCACCACCACCAGCAGCGGCAGGCCCGCGCTCAGCAGCGGTTGCCAGATGCTGGGCTGCTCCCGCTTGTACTTGAACTCCGTACCCTTGGCGATCATCAGGTCCTGGAGGTCGTCGGAGGCGAGCCCGACCGTCTCGAAGGCCGTCTCGCCATTCTGGGTGATCCCCTTGGCCTGCTCGGGCTTCAGCTTGCCCTCGATCTTGCCGTTCGAGTTGATCACCACCTCGGTCACGGCACCCTGCTCGAGGGCCCGACGGAACTGCGAGA
>JBILLP010000593.1:0-2539 GCA_044376025.1 Bradymonadia bacterium | reverse complement strand
CGCGGAGCAGACCAGGTTGTCGGTGCGCTGAAAGGTGGTCGGATCGTTGTCGTTGGTCGGCCGCTGGCCATCGACGCACGACAGGCCGCCGTAGTGGTACTCCCCGCCAAAGGGCCTCGGCTGCGGCGCGGCGAACTGGCCGCGCTCGTAGCCGAGCAGGTCGTAGGTGACCGGGAACCGGTGCGTCAGCGACTCGAGCTCGACGTCGGTCTTGGTCTCGATGCTGTCGATCTCCGAGAGCGCCTTCGACACGAAGGCCTCGCCGAGCCGCTCCGCCGCCTGCGGAAAGTCGTGGCCCACAACGTCGCCGGCCGGGCTCATCGTACCCGAGCTCTGGTTGACGTACATCGTCAGCACCCTGCTCCCGGCGCGCTGGCTCATCGCATACTCGAGCGCGTCCTCTGCCCCGCCGAGCGCGTCGCCGGTGAGGTAGTCGCTCTCGTTGAGCGTGCCGTGGGCGGCGAAGCTGAAGAGCACGCCGCGCGGCGTACCATCGGGCTCGTCGACGCGCATCAGCAGCAGCCGGTTGTCGTCGAAGTGGGGCGTCTGGCTCCAGCGGTCGCGGCCGATCTGGTCGTCGGTGTCGTACGCCTCGACGATCTTGGCGCCGAACCGGGCCGGCCGCAGGTCGTCGAGCGCCTGGTTCGCCGCCGCGATCGACGACTCGAGCAGCCAGTCGTAGAAGTACTGGTTGAAGTTGCCGATGCCGAAGGCGCCGATCGGGGCGGCGTTGTTCGTCGGCATGTGCCAGTGGCGGCACGGACCCGAGTGCGTGTGGGTCGACGAGATCACCAGGCTGTCGCGCCAGTCGCGACCCGTGCGGACCTGGAGCGCCCGCGCCACATCCTCCTGGAGCGCCGCCTCGGTGAAGATCACCGGCAGCCGGATCACCATGATCTGGCGCTCGCCGTTGTCGAGCAGCATCGCCCGCGCGTACTGGCCGCCGATCTCGCCGGCCGACGCGCGCAGCGTCGTCGCGTAGCGGCCATCGTCGAAGGCCGCCCGCTCGCCGAAGCCGCCCAGCTCGGTGCCGATCGGGAACTTCATCAGCGTGTTGCCGAAGCCCGCCCTGAACTCACCCGGCACCTCGCCGCCCGGGTGAACCCCGGTGATCTCGCCGCTGAAGGGCAGGCAGTCACCGAAGTCGGTGCAGTACTCCCCCTCGCCGCAGTCCTGGTCCATCGTGCACCGGACGCGGCAGACGCCCTCGATGCAGGCGCCGAAGCGTCCGAGATCGGGCCTGATGGCGTTCATCAGCCGCTCGCACTTCGGCCAGTCCGACAGGTCCCTGCAGGTCGGAGCAGGCACGCAGCTTCCGTCCTTGCAGAAGCCGTTGTCGGGGCAGACGCTGTCGTCTTCGCCGACGCAGCTCACCTGCGGGTAGGTGTCGACCCCGGTGTCGCCGCTGCCGTCGGTGGAGTCCTCGTCTGTCGTGTCGGGCGTGGTGTCGTCGGGACCGCAGGCGTCTCCCCCGCAGCCGTCGCCGCCGGTGTCGGTCACCTCATCGCCCGAGCCGTCGAGGCCTGCGTCGGCCGAAGCACCGCCGCCGTCGTCGCAGGCGGCGAGTCCACCGAGCAGCATCAGGGCCGTGGCCCTCCAGAACAGTCGAAGCGTGCGCATGAATCCGGTCTCCACCACGGCAAGGCCCGCGACCTCCGAGGGCTGACCCGTGACTACTCGACCCTCGCAGCGGAGTGAACCGCAAAAAGGGGAGCGGCTTCGCGGGCGACAGCCGCTCAGAGGCCCGCCGCGGCGCGCTCCTTCTTCGTCAGCCCCGCGACGACGAGGTCATGGCTGCGCTCGACCCACTCGAAGACCAGCGAGCGCGGCACGCGCCCATCGAAGGCCAGCGTCGACCAGTGCCGCTTGTTCATGTGGTAGCCGGGCGTCACCGACGGCCATCGCTCGCGCAGCTCGTCGGCCTCGTCGGGGTCGACCTTGAAGTTCATGGTCGGGGGCAGGTTGCCCGGCACGATCAGCAGGAACATCTTGCCGGCTACCTTGTAGACATGCACGCCCGGACCAAACGGCTCCCCGATCGTCACGGCGGGCTTCGCCAGTAGGTGGGCTTGCAGGTCTTGGAGCAGGTCCATGGCACACCGAGCACGGGGTCTGCAAAAAGCGCGAAACCGCGCCGGTGAGAGCGCGGTTGGGCGTGACGGGCTTCTCTCTAGGCGGGCGCGTCAGGGGCAGGTAAATGAAGGCGCAACCTTGAAGCTGTTCGTGAACTGCGTTGCGCCCGCATCTCCTGCAACCTCGGTCGTGAATGCAGCGACCTTGTTCCAACCAGCGACCACTGAGCCGAACGCCCACGTTGTAGGGAAGCCGGTCGTGCCATAGTTTCCGGTACAATCGGCCCGGCTGTAGGTCTGGTCTTGGAAGGCGCCAGCCGCGTAGTCAGTCGCAAACACGCCGAAGGCATCAATGATGTAGTCGCCGGCGTTGAACGCCGCACTGTTGTCAGCGTCGCGGAACAACGCGATCTTGTCGTCGCCATTGAACGAGAGCGGGATAGCCGTAGACGTCACGTCGCACTTCG
>JBILLP010000119.1:0-8334 GCA_044376025.1 Bradymonadia bacterium | reverse complement strand
AAGACTCCTGATTTCTCCACGACCGCCGCCAGGGTCGAAACGCCACCGAGGCAGAAGATGAACAAGTGGACACAGCGCAACGTGGTCGTGGTGTACGGCGGCGAGAGCTCAGAGCGTGAAATCAGCCTTCGCACCGGAGCCGCGCTGGCGGACGCGCTCCGCGAGCGGGGTGTCGATGCCAGGCTGCTCGACCTGCGCCGCGGACGGCTCGGCGACCTCGCGGCGCTGAAGCCCGACGTCGTGCTCATCGCGCTGCATGGCAACCTCGGCGAGGACGGGGCACTGCAGGGCGTGCTCGAGTGGATGGACGTGCCCTATACCGGGTCAGGTGTGCTGGCCTCTGCGCTGGCGATGGACAAGCTGCGCACCAAGGAGGTGCTCGCGGCGCGCGGTGTGCCGACGCCCCGCTGGACGGTCGCCGCGCCGTCTGCCGAGGAGCCGACCAGGGAGATCGGGCTGCCCTGTGTCGTCAAGCCCTCGCTCGAGGGAAGCTCGGTGGGCGTCTCCATCGTCAGGGATGCAGCCGGATGGCGCGACGCGATCCGGCGTTGTGCCGGAACCCGCGGCGACCTGCTCGTCGAGGAGCTGATCGTCGGGCGCGAGCTGACCGTGGCGATCCGTGACGGGCAGACGATGGGTGTCATCGAGGTCATGCCGGCCGAGACCTTCTACGACTACGGGGCGAAGTACCAGCGCAACGACACGCGGTACGTCTTCCCGGCGGCGCTGTCGCCTGCCGTGCAGAAGCAGGTTGAGTCCGTGGCCGAGCGCGCGTACTCCGCCGTCGGCTGCCGCGGCGTGGCGCGGGTCGATGTGATGCTCTCGCAGGACGAGTCGCCCTTCGTGCTCGAGGTGAACACGATCCCAGGTATGACTGCGACGAGCCTCGTGCCCAAGGTCGCGGCCGGCATCGGGATCGCGTTTCCGGATTTTGCGGTCTCCATGCTCGATGCGGCCACGACAGACGCCAGGGCCCTGCTCATCGGAGGGGCGCGATGAACACCAGACAGCGGACAGAGCGGGAGCAGTCAGCGGGCCATGTCGAGGTGCACGAGGTCCCGACGGGCCGGCATCGGCGCAGCGAGTCGACGGGAGCCCATCGCACCGGCGAGACCACCGGGCGTAGGCGCCTTGTGACCCGGGGCCGCCCGGTCGCCGTGAAGCGCCGGCGAAAGCTCGTCGAGCAGGGACTCAGCTACGCGCTCGCCGCCCTGCTGGTCGTTGGGCTACCGCTGGGCCTGTACGCAGCGCTCGATGACGCCGCGACCTCGCGCATGTTCCTGGTCCGTGAGGTCGATATCGAGGGGGCCTCGCTGCTGTCGCGCGAGCAGATCCTCGCGGCGGCCGGGCTCGACGTGCCTCGAAGCGCGCTCGAGCTCGACGCGGAGCTGATGGAATCGCGGATCCGGTCGCTGGCGTGGGTGAAGGACGTTGACGTCACGGTTGGACTCACCGGGCACGTCGGGATCTCGCTGACCGAGGCCAGGCTCGCAGGCATCACGGCCGTGAACGAGCTCTACCTGGTCGACACCGACGGCGACCTCATCAGGCGGTGGCAGCCATCAGACGGGCTGGGCTCGACGCTGTTTGTCGGGTTCGACCGGCAGGTTGACGGCAACGCAGTGCTCGACCGCGAGGCGTGGAGGGCGGCGCAGGCGATGGTGCATGCCTTCGATGCCTCGAGCCTCGGTGAGCAGCTCGAGGTCCGGGAGATCCAGCGGGCGACCGCCAACGCCTATCGACTCCAGCTCTCGGATGGGACCGAGCTCAGGATTGCCGACGACCACCTTGTGGCGCGGCTCGACCGCTTTGCGGAGGCTCGCGCCGAGTTCGCGCGGCTCGGCGTCACGGCGGAGTATGTGGTTCTCGACGGAGACGATCTGGGGCAGGTCGTATACAAGGAACGCTCGCAGGCGGCGCTGACAGGGGCCGCCAAACCGGAGGCACCATGAGCAGGCGCGGAGACTTGATTGCAGCCGTTGACGTCGGGACCTCGAAGGTCGCGGCGATCGTGGGAGAGTTGACGCCGACCGGACTCCGGGTGGATGGCTGCGGCACCGCGGAGACGCGCGGTTTTCGGCGCAGTGAGGTGACCGACGTCGAGGCCCTGTCGCACTGCATCCGGGCCGCGGTCGACGAGGCGGAGCTGATGGCGCAGGGCGTGGTGCGGTCTGGCTACATCACGATCGCGCCGAAGACCAAGCGCGGCATCGCGAACCGCGGCTCGGCGCGGGTGCAGGGGGCCCGGGTGAGCGAGTCCGACGTGGCACGCGTCATCGAGGCGGCGCGCAAGCCGGAGCCTTCGCCCGATGAGGTCTACCTGCACACGCTGGTCCGCGAGTTTGTGGTCGACGACCAGGAGGGCGTCGAGCAGCCCATCGGGATGCACGGACGCCAGCTCGACGCGCTGGTGCAGATTGTGCGCGTTCCGGCGCAGACGGTCTCGCTCGCGGCGCGGGCCATGGAGCGGGCGCGCATGCAGGTCGAGGGCGTGGTGCTCGAGGTCATCGCGTCGAGCTACGGCGTGCTCGACGCGTCGGAGCGGGAGGCGGGGGTCGTGGTGCTCGAGATGGGCGCGGCGACGACGAGCCTGGCAGTCTGGTATCGCGGGGTGCTGGTGCACAACGCGACGATCCCGGTCGGTGGTGACAACATCACGGCCGATATCGTTGTTGGCACGGGGGCGCCGAATGAGGCAGCAGAGCGCCTCAAGGTGGACCACGGCACCGCGTTCACGCAGCGGGCCGATGCGCGGGACACCGTTGAGCTGACCGGGCGCTTCGGTCGTCGGACGGGACCGCTGTCGCGAGGCTTCCTGGCGACCATCATCGAGCCTCGGGTGATGGAGATCCTGCGGGTGGCGAAGCGGGAGATTGAGCTCTCGGGCTACCGCGACCTGATCAGGGCGGGATACGTGCTGACGGGCGGGACGGCGATGCTGCGCGACACGGTCGACCTGGCCGAGCAGGTCCTCGACGCCCCTGTTCGCATCGGTGTGCCGACCGAGGTCGAGGGATTCGTCGACGTCGTGAAGCAGCCCAAGTACGCGGCGGCGGTCGGGGCGCTGCTCTACGCGGCCGGCGGCGAGGATGCAGGCTGGCTGTACCAGCAGCGGGAGACCAGCCTGACGCATCGTCTCCGGGACACGCTGCGGCACTGGATGACCCGCATCCTGTAGCGTCGCCACCCGGGGCAAAAAGAATACCTGCAACGGCCCTGGGAGCCGCTGGGCGCTGAGAACGAGCCCGATCGATCCGTCAAGCGACTTCGGAGTGGCCGAGAAATGATCCACACATCAAGGGCTTGGATCTTGGTTTCGATCCGCGATCTCGAAAACCGGGGCGCAAAAGAATATTGCACGCCGCCGTTGTTCGATGATCCGCGGGATGTTAGCTAGGGGGCGTCGGTTGTCGAATTCGCCAGTGCTGGTGCGGCCACGACGGTGATGCGCCGAACGCCCTGAGGGTCACCCCAGCGGGCGTCGGACGCAGCGGGTCGGGTTGTGGTCCTGCGTAGCACAGCGCGAGTCGGGCGCCGACACAGGCGGGTTGGTTTCGACGGGTCCAGCAGAGGTCGGCAATGATTGCATTCGAAGAAGAGGTGAAGTCGCTGGTTCGCGGTGCGCGGCTCAAGGTCATCGGTGTCGGTGGCGGAGGCGGCAACGCGCTCAACACGATGATCCAGTGCGGTCTCGACGGCGTCGAGTTCGTCGCGGCGAACACCGACGTGCAGGCGCTTGACCGAAACCTCGCCCCGGTGAAGATCCAGCTCGGTTCGAACCTGACCAAGGGGCTCGGCGCCGGCGCGAACCCTGACGTGGGCCGCGAGGCGGCGTTCGAGGATCAGGACCGGCTCGCCGAGGCCCTCGAGGGCGCCGACATGGTGTTTGTGACGGCCGGCATGGGCGGCGGCACCGGGACGGGCGCCGCACCCGTCGTCGCCCGGGTCGCTCGCGAGGTCGGTGCGCTCACCGTCGGTGTCGTGACCAAGCCCTTCTTGTTCGAGGGGGCGCGTCGCTCGCGGTCGGCCGCGGCCGGGCTCGAGCTGTTGCGTCGCGAGGTCGATACGCTCATCGTCGTCCCGAACTACCGTCTCCTCTCGACGGCCGGCGCGCAGACCACACTGCTCGAGGCCTTTCAGCAGGTCGACTCGGTGCTGATGAACGCCGTGCAGGGAATCTCCGACCTGATCACGGTCGGCGGCTACATCAACGTCGATTTTGCCGACGTGAAGTCCGTCATGAGCAACATGGGCCTGGCGCTCATGGGAACCGGCCGCGCCAGTGGCGACCGTCGCGCCGCGGAGGCCGCCGCCAATGCGATCTCGAGCCCGCTGCTCGAGGGCGCCTCGATCGATGGAGCAACCGGCGTGCTCATCAACATCACCGGAGGCATCAACCTCGGCATCCACGAGGTCGACCAGGCGGCATCGCTTGTCCATGACGCCGCCGACCCCGACGCCAACATCATCTTCGGCGCCGTCATCGACGAGTCGATGGAGGACGAGGTCAAGGTCACCGTCATCGCGACCGGGTTCGACCGCGCCGACGACGCCCACCCGTCGCGGGAGCTCCGCGAGCATGACGAGTTCTCGCTGCAGCGGCAGCGCCGCAGCGGGCTGGGTCGGCCGGCGCCCGAGCAGACCACCGCGGTGCTCGATGCCCAGCGCCGCGCGGAGACCATCCACCTTCCGGCACGCACGGCGCCCCGCGCCGAGGCCGCACGGGTCGAGGTCCCGGTCCCCGCCCCGCGCTCCGAGATGACCGCGACCGCACGCTCCGAGATGCTGCCCCCGGTTGTCGGGCGTTCTGAGATGTCACCGGTCCGCGCCGAGGCCCCGGCGACCGGCTCGTACGGCTGGCCCGAGCCGCCTGCGACGCTGCGGTCCGAGGCCGTTCCGCCCGCTCCCGTGACCGCACCCTCGACCGTCGTCCGCCCAGCCCGCGTCTCGTCGTCAAACCCGTTGGCCCGCGAGGAGGCCGCGCTCGAGGACCTCTACCGCGAGGTCGCCTCCGGCGCGATCGACGAGCCGGCCTTCATCCGGCTCGCGCGCGACTACTCCGGGCGCCGCTGACCGGCAGCCCGTGTCCGCCGGCGTCGTCGGGATCCTCTTCGAACCCCAGGATCCGATCAACGTCGGCTCCGTCGTCCGTGCCTGCACGAACACCGGGGTCGACGAGCTGCGGCTGCTCGGTGTCCGGGATTTCGAATTCCACCGGCTGGCCATCTCTGCGCCCCACTGCGAGGAGTGGATCGCAGCGAGGCTCCGGGTCGTCGAGGACTGGCCTGCTGCCGTCACAGGGCTTTCGCGCGTGTACGCGGTCTCGGGGAGGCGCCACGCGGCATCGACCCCTGTGCTCGGCCTCGACGAGGTCGCCGCACCCATCGCCCGCGAACCAGGGCAGCGCGTCGGCTTCGTCTTCGGGCGCGAGGACCGGGGGCTGCCGAACGCCGTCACGGACCGGTGTGACGCGATCGTGACGCTCCGCTCCGCGGCGAACAGCTCCTACAACCTCTCCCATGCCTTCGCGATCGTCGCCCACGCGCTGCTCGTCTCGGGGGCGAGGGTCGATGGTCCGGCCCCGGCAGCCCTGGCCCGGGCCGCGCCCGAGAGCCTCGAGCGGTTCATGGTCGACGTCGAGTGCGCGCTCGATGCGATTGAGTTCTTCAAGGGGAACCAGCGCGACAACGTGCTGAGGACGATCCGGCGTGTTGTGATGCGGGCCGAGCCCGACGTTCGGGAGCTTGCGACGCTCTGGGGCGTCTTCGTCGAGGTGCAGGAGCGGGCTCGACGACGTCGCGGCGACGGTTGAAGCGCGTGCGGTGGCTGTGATACCGCCACGAGGACAGCTCACACGGAGTCGCGGATGTCGTCCTACCTCGAGTTCAAGACCGCCCAGTGGCTCAGCACCGACGAACTTCGCCACGCCGTGACGCGGCTGCTGCTCGAGGAGCCCGCGACGGCGGCGCACGGCAAGGTTATCCTCAAGTCGACGGTCGACTCGCTGGCCCGCGAGGGCGTCGGGGTGGTCGACGAACCGCCCCACGGCAGAGCGGTTGGCTACCGCCAGGTGCTTTCGCTCACGACGGCGGCGCTGCTCAAGCTCAACGGAGCGAACCTGCAGGCGATCAAGACCGAGATCGCGGGGCGCGATGACATCAGGCTCGAAGGGCTGGTCAACGCGGTGCTGACACGCATGCGAGGGTCCCTCGAACCCGGCACGTCGGCTCCGCCCGCGTCGCACAGTGCAGGGTCCGCGGGGCCACCCGCGAGCAGCGCGGTGTCGCAGCCGTCCGCGCGTGACGGCAGGGTGCAGTCACCCGAGCTGGCGTCTCAACCTCGCCGTCCGCGCTTCGACCCTCACACGGGCCAGCCGGTCGACCGCTTTGTGACCGCCGACGAGCCGGTCGCCCCGAGCGGGGGCGGAGCGCCCGTCGAGCGGCAGCCCGGCAGGGAGTCGACCGGCGACCACGCCGGCGTCGACGCGGCGACGAGGTGGATGCGCCTGGCGATCCTCGACGGCTTCGAGGTGCACCTTCGCTCCGACGTCTACGAGCGAATGGTCTCGACGCGCAGGAGCGACGACCTTCTTCGCGCGTTCAGGGAGCAGCTCGACGGCATCACCGGGACACGCCGCTAGTGCCCGCTCGCCGCGCCGCCGGTCAGCCGGACCCCTCGGGCGGCATGTAGCAGAAGGCGGGGCCGGCGAGGTCGGCGCGGCACTCGTAGCCGCCCTCACGGCAGTCTCCGTTCGCAGAGCAGGCCTTCATGCAGGCGGTGAAGCCGCCAAAGTCGACACAGACCGCGTCGCCGGGGCAGTCGCCCGAGGTCTCACAGTCGTAGGCGAGGCAGTAGCCGTCGGGCACCGTGGTGTCGCAGGACTGCCCGCTCGCGCACTCCGCGGCGACCTGGCAAGCGTCGCCGACTTCGGGCGCGCAGCCGAGGGCCGTCATCGCGAGCAGGAGGGGGAGGGCGGCAGCGGTACGCATGGAACGGTCCGGTCACGGGTCGACAGTTCGTTCATGCCGGATGCGCGGTGCTGGCGCAAGCGACGGGTTGACGGGGCTCGGTGATTGGACGACGCTGACGCCCGACAAGGTCGCCCCGCTGCCGGGGCCGCAGCTGAGCGCATCCGCTGAACACCCAACTCCGCATCCTGAGGGCCGCAACGCTGGCGCTGCTCGTTGGCGCCATGCCGGGCTGCCGCGAGGAGTCCGCGCGGTTGCCGGGCGACACCTTCGGGTTCGCGCTGGGCTCCGACCCCGAGACCTTCGATCCCGGCGCCATGTCCGGCTCGGTCGAGGGCGATGTTGCCTACCAGCTCTTCGAGGGGTTGCTGACACCGGCGCCCGACGACTCCGCGCCGCGGCCCGGGGTGGCGGAGCGGTTCGAGGTCTCCCCGGACGGCCTCCGGTGGACCTTCTACCTGCGGGCAGACGCGCGCTGGTCGAACGGCGATCACGTGACGGCGGACGACTTCGTCTACTCGTGGCTGAGGGTGCTCCGGGGCGACGTCGCAGGCGACTACGTCGGGCTGTTCAGGCTGATCCGCGGAGGTGAGGCCTTCGAGCAGAAGCGAATCGGTGCCGACGAGGTGGGCCTGAGGGCGCCCGACCCGCAGACGCTCGTGGTCGAGCTCGAGCACCCGGTCGGCTACTTCGGTGAGCTGGTGTCATTCTACCCGATGTTCCCGGTGCACCGGGGCAGCATCGAGCGTTGGGGCCAGCAGCAGGCGTTCACGCCGGAGCACATCGTCTCGAACGGGCCCTTCAGGATGGTCAGCTACGTGCGCCGGCTCGAGATCCGGGCGGAGCGGAACGAGCACTACTGGGGGCGCCGCGAGGTTTACTTCGCGAAGCTGTCGATGCCGGTGATTGAGGATGAGTCGGCGCGGGTGAATGCGTTCGACGATGGGAGGGTCGACTGGGTGAACCAGCTCCCGTCGAACCAGATCCTGTCGCTGCGGACGAGACCGGAGTTTCGTCGCACGGATCTGCTGGGAACCTACTTCATGCGCATGAACATCAGGCGACCGCCGCTTGACGATGTCAGGGTGCGCCGTGCGTTGACGCTGGCGGTGAACCGTGAGCTGCTGTGTCGCTGCACGCTGAGCGAGCTCTACCGGCCCGCGGCCGGCTTCGTGCCGCCGCTGCCGGGCTACCCGGAGCGCCGGCTGGTCGAGTACGACCCCGACGAGGCGAGGCGACTGCTAGCAGCCGCGGGCTACCCGGGTGGCAAGGGGTTCGGGCCGGTATCGCTGCTCTACAACACCAGCGAGAACCACAAGATCGTCGCCGAGGCGCTGCAGGATGTCTGGGGCACAGAGCTGGGGAT
>JBILLP010000118.1:0-8344 GCA_044376025.1 Bradymonadia bacterium | reverse complement strand
GCCGAGCCGAGGCAGAGTCGGGCTCGGAGGGCAGGGCGTTCGGGATCAGTCCCGTGCGGACCGCGGCCGAGCGAGACAACCCGGGCGGGGTCGACCTCGATCGGTCACTTCATGCCCCAACCCGCCGCCGATGGCGAGTTTCGGGGGCCTGAAGCGCAAGATGCTGCGTTGCGGTGCGATCATGACCACAAGATATAGCGGTTCGTCGGGAGGAGTGGTCCCCTTCGTGCCACCGCGGCAGGCCGCCTGTCAAAGAGAAAGTGAGTCATCCGCAGCGGCGTCGCGAATGGCGCAAGTGTCTGTTTCTTCGATGGTTTCTTTGTTGAAAGCATGTGGTGTGCCGACATGGTTCGATGCAGGTCGAAATGAGTCGGTTGCGGGCTTTTGCCACGGCCTCCGATACCTAGCCGACGATCCGGGTCGCGGCCTCGCAGGATCCGCCCGGACCGCCCCTCCGGACTGCCGGACGACGCCACGACACCCCGCCCCGGCGCGCGCCCTCCGTGGCCTCGCCTCCCCTCGTCCCCGACCTGGTCCGCGCCTGCGAACGAGGGCTCAGGCCACCGGCTCGGCCCCGCCGACGCCCCGCAGCGCGAAGAAGAGGCGCTTCTCAGCCGCCCTCATCTCCGCCTCCTCCTCGACCTCTGCGTGGTCATGGCCGACCAGGTGCAAGAAGCCGTGCACGCACAAGAAGAGTACCTCGTCGCGCAGCGACCAGTCGAGCTCGCCGCCGAGCTCCTCCGACACCCGCGCCCGGTGCTCCCCCGACGCCAGCATCCTCCGGGCCGTCTCGACCGACACCACGACGTCACCCAGCAGGTGGGGCATGACCGCGGCGTCCTCCGACTCCCTCAGCGCGAACGACAGCACGTCGGTCGGGGCATCGATGCCCCGGTAGTCCCGGTTGAGCGCATGGATCTCGGCATCGTCGGTCAGCAGCACCGAGGCCTCCGACTCCTCAGGCTCCCCGACCAGCCCCGGGAGGCGCTTCACACGTCGTCGAAGCCAGGCGATGGTGTTCCGATCCAGACCGGTGTGCCGTGGTCGAACAGACAAGAAGATCATGGCGTTGTCTTGTCATCGCGAGACATCGTCTCATTCGCGGTAGATGCGGGTGGCGCCGCTGCGACCGGCTCAGGCTGGCCTCCGTCGGCCGGAATCGCCCTCGGCCGCGTCCGCGCCTCGGCCCGCTCGTACGCCGCCACGACCCTGCGGACCAGCGGGTGACGCACCACGTCGACATCCTCGAACCGCACCACCGAGACGCCCTCGATCCCGTCGAGCAGGTGGACGGCGTGGAGCAGCCCCGAGCTCGTCTTCTCGATCAGGTCGACCTGCGTGGCGTCCCCCGTCACGACCGCGTTCGAGCCGTAGCCGATGCGCGTCAGGAACATCTTCATCTGCTCCCGCGTGGCGTTCTGCGCCTCGTCAAGAATGATGAACGAGTCGTTCAGCGTCCGGCCGCGCATGAACGCCAGCGGCGCGACCTCGATGATGCCCCGCTGCATCCACTGGCTCGCCCGGTCGAAGTCGAGCATGTCGTGGAGCGCGTCGTACAGCGGCCGCAGGTAGGGGTTCACCTTCTCCTGCAGGTCGCCCGGCAAGAAGCCGAGCTTCTCGCCAGCCTCGACGGCGGGCCGCGCCAGCACGATGCGCTTCACCTTGCGCTTGAGCAGCGCCGCCACCGCCACCGCCATCGCGAGGTAGGTCTTGCCGGTCCCGGCCGGGCCCACGCCGAAGACGAGCGGGTTCGCCCGGATCGCCTCGACGTAGGTCTTCTGCGTCAGCGTCTTGGGCGCCACCGCACGTCCCGCCGAGCCCACCACCACCGCGTCCATGAAAATCGACCGAAGGTCGGCACTTGGCGTCTCCCGCAGGATCGTGATCGCGCGCCCCACGTCGAGCGGCGACAACGCGTAGCCGTCGGCGACGAGCGCGTAGAGCTGCTCGAGGATCCGTGCCGCGACCGCCGCATCGTCGGGGTCCCCGGCCACCTGGATGCGCTGGCCCCGGACATGGAGGTCGACGGTGAGCTCCTGCTCGATCCGCCGAAGGTACTCGTCGCGATGCCCATACACCGCCCTGGCGATGTGTGGGTCGGCGAACTCGATGCTGGTGTTCGACATGGGCTCCACCTTGTCCCGTTGGCCCCGGGAGGCTCGCCGTATCTGAATTCCGAGCGCGCCGCCAAGGGCCCCCCGGCGACCGCCGAGGCAGCCGCATCGACCTCGTCCGAACCCGGCCCCTGCGTGCCAGGTACGCCCTCCGCATGCTGCTGCGGGCTGCCTGGATCGCAGGTTGACAGCGCCCGGAGCAAAGGTGAATCTCGTTGTCGGAACAGCCACGCGACACCCCCGCTGAGTCAGGTACATGACATCACCTCAACGCCCTTCGGGATCCTCGGTTGGGCCCGCACTGGCGCCGGGCGAACCCTGGCCAGAGGGGCCCGATGGCCTCGTGGCTGCCCTCCCGGTCGAGCTGCAGCGCTTCGCCAACCTCATCGCCACGCTCCGATCCCCGAGGGGCTGCCCGTGGGACCGCGCCCAGACGCACGGGTCCCTTCGTACCTACGCCGTCGAGGAGGTCTTCGAGCTGGTCGATGCCATCACCGATGGCGACGACCTCGCGATCGCCGAGGAGCTGGGCGACGTGCTGCTGCAGGTCGTGCTCCATGCCCAGCTCGCCGCCGAGCGCGGCGCCTTCTCGCTCCAGCAGGTCGTCGACGGCATCACCGAGAAGATGTGGAGGCGACACCCGCATGTTTTCGGCGGCCCGCTCGCAGCCGACGCCGCGGCCGTCACCCAGGACTGGAACGAGCAGAAGCGGCGCGAGGGCCGCTCCCTGCTCGACGGCGTGCCAAGGACGGCGCCTGCGGTGCTCCGTGCCCAGAAGGTGACCCATCGGGCCGGCACCGTCGGCTTCGACTGGCCCTCACCGCACGAGGTGCTCGCCAAGGTCCGCGAGGAGACCGCGGAGGTCGAGGCCGCGATCGCCTCGGGTGACCGGGATGCCATCGAGGACGAGCTCGGAGACCTGATGTTCGCGGTCGTCAACCTCGGACGCAAGCTCGACCTCGACGCCGATGCCGCGCTCCGCCGCACGACCGCCAAGTTCGAGCGGCGGTTCTCCCGGGTGGTCGAGCTGCTCGCGGCGCGCGGTCGCAGGCCTGAGCAGTCAGACCTCGCAGAGATGGATGCGCTCTGGGAGCTGGTGAAGCGCGAGGAGCGCGGAGGCTGAAGAAAGCCGCCGCAGGTGCGTCGGGCCGCGTTGACGGGTACCCTCGGTCGGGGTAGCCTGCGAGGTCGAGTTCCTGCCCTGCCGGTGAGTCCATGCTGCGACGCGTCCGTCCGTTCGTCCACCTGCTGCTGGGGCTGCTGCTGCTGACGCCCATCGGGCAGCTCGCCGCCCAGGCCGCCCCGGAGCCCACGCAGGAGCTCCGCGATGCCGCCCGTGCCGAGTTCGCCCGCGGCCGCGACGCCTTCTCCGCGCAGCGGTACGACGAGGCCATCCAGGCCTTCGAGCGGGCCAACGGAATCCTGCCGAATGCGCGACTGCTCCTCTACATCGGGCAGGCCTACTCCGCGAAGCAGGAGTACGGGCAGGCGGTGGCCTTCTACCGCCAGTATGCCGCCTCGTCGGAGCAGGCTGCGACCGAGGTCGCCGACACGCTGCGCGAGCTCGAGGCCGCAACCCTGGTCGAGTCCTTCGCGGCGACGGTGCGGCTGGTCGAGGATGCGATCATCAAGGCCACGGGTGCCACCCCGCCTCCGCGCTCGGCACAGCGCTACGCCCTGGGCGCCAACGTCCGCGATGTGGCCGTGCAGATCACCTCGACCCCTCGCGGTGCCACCGTCTACATCGACGACGTCGACCTCGGACCGGTCGGCATCACGCCGCTCGACACGCGCCTCTTCGTCGGGCCGCACCTGATCACGGTCGAGATGCAGAACATGCAGCCGGTCTCGCGGGTCATCCAGGTCACCGTGCCGCGCGCCGGCGAGTCGATCCCGCACATCGACTTCACGCTCGAGAAGATGACGGTCCCCGTCGACCTGAGCGCCGACCCGGGCTCCGCGATGATCTGGTACATCGGCGCCGACGGCTCGCGGCAGCGGCTCGGGCTCGGTCGCTACCAGGGCGAGCTCCCAGCCGGTCCCTGTACCTTCATCCTGCAGCAGGGCGGCCGCGACCGGCGCATCCAGTTCGCGGTCGCCCCGACCGCCGACGGCGCCCCGACCGAGATCAAGCTCTCACTCAACGAGACCGCCTCGAACCGCGCGGCCCCTGTCCGCGTCGGCACGCTCCGGATCATCTCCGAGGGCCTCGACGGCGAGCTCTTCGTGAACGACCGCAAGGTCGGTGCCGCACCCGGCGAGGTCGAGATCGACCTGACCCCGGGCAACCACAAGGTCGAGCTCCGCCGACGCGGCCACCAGACCTGGACGCAGAGTGTGCGCATCTCGCCCGACGCGGAGACCGTGATCTACCCCCGCGACATGCCGGAGGACTGAGTGGCCACCACCCCGGACCCCGCCGCTGAGCTCCCCACGGTCTTCTCGGACCGCGAGCTTCGCGACATCGTCGAGGCCTACCGCCAGGCCTTCGGGCCTTGGCTCGATCCCTCCGAGTCCTTCTCGGTCACCGCCAGCGTGGTCGAGCGCCACGTCGAGCTCGTGGTGACGCTCGCCCGCGCCGACCGGAGCGATGTGACGCGCATCGAGGTCGCCTCCGCACTCGGTGAGAAGCTGCTCGAGTCGGTCATCGACGCCCGGGCACGCTGCGTCGAGTTCGCCGCAGGCTGGCTCGAGGACTACCTCCGCAACGACCGGCTCCCCGGACCTCACCCGAACTGGAAGGAGTACGGGTTCGAGGGTGCCATCGTCCTGCTGCGCGGCTCGAGGGCCAACGAAGACCTCGAGGCCCAGGCCGACGCGATCCTCGCCGCGGCCGAGGCGGCGTCGCGGTCTTGAGTGACCGGGAGCTCGCGCGCCGCACCGTGCTGCCGAGCCTCATCTTCTACGGACTGCTGGCGGCCGTGAGCTGCGCGATCGCCTGGTGGGGGCAGGACCGCTCCCCCTTTGTGCTCCGTGCCGAGGGGCGCTGGCCGCTCGCGCTCTCGGTGGGAGCCGGCGCCGGCATCGGCCTCGCCGTGGTCACGCTCTCGTCGTGGGCGGACCGGCGCTGGACCTGGGCGCGCGAGATGTCTTCGGGCTTCAGAGCGGTGCTCGGCACACCGGGGCCCGGCGAGTCGGGCGTGCTGGCGCTCTCGAGCTCCCTGGGCGAGGAACTCCTCTTCAGGGGCGTGCTGCTCCACTGGATGGGACCGGTGCTCTCGACCGTCGTCTTCGCCGGCATGCACGTCGCCCCGGGCCGAATCTCCTGGCACTGGACCCTCTTCGCCGGGGTCCTGGGCGCCGGCTTCGCCTGGCTCTCCCTCGCGTCGGGAGACCTCGTGGCCGCCGTCGTCGCGCACCTGACCGTCAACTACTTCAACCTGCTGGCGCTCGGGCAGCGCGAGGAGTCGACGTGACCTCGCTGCTCG
Source organism: Bradymonadia bacterium (assembly GCA_044376025.1). Taxonomy (GTDB): domain Bacteria; phylum Myxococcota_A; class Bradymonadia; order REDH01; family REDH01; genus JBILLP01. The sequence goes on along the minus strand of JBILLP010000118.1, from coordinate 2,802 downwards.
CGTCGCTGTCGCTGCCGGTCGTCGCCATCATGATCAGTGCCGACCGGGCGGCGCTCACCTACCTCCTCCCGACGATCGTGGCGGTCTCGGTCGCCATCGTCGCGGCAACCAGCCGGGGGCGAAAGCCGCTCGAGCTCGTGACGCTCGGGCTGGCCTGGGCCACCATCCTCGCGGGGCTGACGCTGCTCGTCTTCCACGTGGCGCTCCAGCGACCGCTCATCCGGATTGAAGTCTTTGCCGCGCCGTAGGGACCGACGCAGCGAGGTCGCGGAGCTCCTGGCCGCGGCATTGCTCGACACCGACCGGGCGGCGCTCGCGGCCCGCGATCCGCTCGCCGAGGTGCGGGCATTCGCCCAGCCGGAGCGCGAGGTCGTCGCCCACCTCGCCGCCGCGCTCTGCTACGGCGCAGTTGGGCAGATCCGGGCCGCCATCCGGGCCGTGACCCTGCCCATGGAGCACGCACCCACAGCCTGGATCCGGGGGATGCGCCGCGGGGACCTCGCCGCGGCGCTCGGACCCTGGCGCTACCGCATGACCGGGGCCGACGACATCGACCGGTACGCCGCCTCGCTCGGGGTGCTGCTGCGACGACACGGCAGCCTTGAGGCCGCCTTCGTGGCCGACGGCGCCGAGGGCACGCTGCTCGAACGGCTCGACCGCTACGTCGCATCGCTCCGCGGCGCGCTCGAAGAGCCGGAGTCGCGCGGCTTCGCCTACCTGACGCCGCGCCCGGCAGCGGGCTCCGCGGTCAAGCGGTGGATGCTCCTGCTCCGGTGGCTCGCGCGACCCGATGACGGGGCCGACCTCGGACTGTGGCGCTGCGTCTCGCCTGCGGAGCTGCTCCTGCCGCTCGACACCCACACATGCCGCATGTCACGGGCGCTCGGCCTCACCCGGCGTGCGACCGTCGACACCCGGATGATGCTCGAGGTCTCCGAGGCGCTCCGGTCGATCCGGCCCGACGACCCCATGGCCCTCGACATGCCGCTGTGTCACCTCGGGATTGCGCGAGAATGCCTCCACCGGTACGACGAGCCCACGTGCGGGCGCTGTCCAATCCGGTCTGCCTGCTGCTGGGCCGCCAAGGGTGGCCGTGTCCGCGAGAAAGCCGCGGTTCGAGGTTCCCACAGACCCGTTACGAGGAGTCCTGAAGATGATGGCTAGGCGTCGAAGGCAGATGAGTCTGGTTGTGCTCTGGTCGACGGTGCTCGGCGCTTCGGCCTGTTCGAGCGACGACTCGCCCGCAGGCGGCAACGAAGACACGACTGCGGACACAAGCTCCGACACGACCGCGGACACCGCCGCCGACACCGTCGACACCAACGTGGGGCCCCCGCCCGCGGAGCGCGCCTACTACTCCATCCGGCGCAGGTTCGACTTCGCGCGCCCCGGCGAGCCGACCGTCGACCTCGCGATCGTCGATGAAGACTGCGAACCCGGTGCCTGCGAGCCGATCCGGGTCACCGGAGGCACCGCGGAGCCGACCTTCAGCTGCGAAGGCGGCTGCGTGGCGCTCGACGACCTGAGCGCGATCATCTGGATGCAGCTCGGCGGTGAGAACACCCTGCGCATCGCGCCGCTCGGCGAAGACTTCGTCATCTCCGCGCCCAGCGAGGTCATCGCCACGGGCGTCAGCGAGTACCAGACGGCGGCCGGCAAGGTCGCCTACCGCATCGGGCAGGACCTCCGCGTCTACGACGTCGCCACCAGCGCCTCGATCGAGCTCGCCAACCTCGGCACGCTCTCGGGTGGTTTCAGGCTCTCGGGCGACGGCGAGTCGGTCTTCGTCAACCGGGTCACGCTGACGACCATGGATGTCAGCGTCACGCCCTCGACCGGTGGCACCGAGTCGCTCCTCTACCACTTCGTCTCGGGAGAGGAGCGCGGCACCGGCTCCTTCTACTCGGGTCGCGAGCTCATGGCGCTGTCGCCTGACGGGGCGAGGCTCGCCGTCATCACCGACGCGCTGACCTCGGCGAACGAGTGCGAGACGAACTCCGATTGCGATGCCGCAGAGGGCTTCACCTGCCTCACCTCGGGCAATCCCCCTCGCTGCACGGCCCAGCAGCTCATGCTGCACGTGATCAAGCTCGCCGACGTCGGGCAGCTCGACGCCGCCTGTGTTGCCGACTCCAACTGCGGCGGCGACCAGTTCTGCGACCTCACGGCACCCGACTCCGAGGGTGCGGGTGTCTGCATGCCGAAGCGGGTCTTCCTTGGGCCGTCGGGCCCGACCGCCTGCAACACGCTGACCCTCGGCGAGTTCGACACCGCGATCGGCGAGCTCGGCTGGCGCGACAACAGCAGCGTGACGTTCGGTGTCTCGCAGGAATGCACCAACCGCGCCTCGAACATCCTCATGTCGGCCATCCTCGCGGTCGACTTCGACAGCGGCGCCATCACCCGGCTGTACGACAACCCGGGCAACTCCCACCCGGGGCTCGACTGCTACGATGAGGCGAGGCAGGAGATCGTCCCTGAGTCCTGCTGGCTCGAGGTCGGCGCGGTGGCGCTCTCCCCGAGTGGCCAGACCGTGGCGTTCTCGGGGTCCAAGCCATCGACCGCCGAGGTGAACATGCTCTGGCGCATTGACTCGTTCGGTCGCCGGGAGCGCGAGCTGATGACCGACGACGGCGCCTTCACCGTGCTCTCGGTCAACGTGCACCCGCGCTGACGCGGGTGTTGGAGGGGCTGCGCGAAGGCCCTACAACGACAAAAGCCGAGGCGCTCTGTCTGAGCGTGCTCGGCGTCTTGCTGGGTCGTCCGCCAAGCGACTGCGCGAGGGCTAGTCGTCGGAGTCGC
>JBILLP010000592.1:0-2546 GCA_044376025.1 Bradymonadia bacterium | reverse complement strand
CGACACCTCGGGCACCGACACCGGCGAGGATACCGGCACCGACGGCGACACCCTGCCCGACACCGACGGCTCGGGCGGCGACACCTCGCCCCCGGTGTGTGTCGAGGGCGGCGTCGTGACCGCGTCGAACAACGCCGCGCTGCCTGTGCCGCCGACCGGCCGCGACCGGGGCGTCACCACCGTCGAGATCGATTCTGCCTCGCCAGGCCTGATCGAGGACCTCACGGTGCGGGTCGTCATCGACCACCCCGACACCGGCGACCTCGTCATCAGCCTCGTCTCGCCCGCGAACACCACCGTGCTGCTTGCCCGGAGCGAGGGCTACGACGACGACTACGCCGGCACCATCTTCTCTGACGCCGCCACCACCCCGATCAGCGACGGCGACTCGCCCTTCGCCGGCACCTTCGCCCCGCAACAGCGGCTGAGCACCTTCGACCGCCAGCAGCTCGCCGGCACCTGGCTGCTCCGCGTCGAAGACCTCTATTCAAGCTTCGACGGGACGATCCTCGCCGTCGAGCTCACCTTCACGACCACCTGTCCCCCCTGACCCAACCCCAGACCCACCGGGCGCTCCGCACCCCGCAGAAGCCCGGGTCCGACACAGCAAGTCCGCCATGACCATCTCCATCCGCTCCCGCCTCCTCGCCCTCGGCTCCCTCGCGCTGCTGGCCCTGTCTGCCTGCAACACCGCCGCCGACGACGAGGGCACCGAAGACGCCTGTACCGGCCGCGACTGTGCCGACCGCCCCACCGATACCGGGCGCGACACCGGGGGCGATGACACTGGCGCCGACGACACCGGGGCAGCCGACACCGGGGCCGACACCGACGACGGGCAGTGTGGGCCCGGCGAATCGACCTGCGTTTCGCCGACCGTCTCGGGCGTCTGCCTCGCCGACGGCACCGTGCGCGAGATCCCGTGCGGCAGCGGCGAGATCTGCCGCGACGGCAACTGCATCACCGACGACGGCACCGTGTGCGACCCCACGACAGCACCGACCTGCGCGAGCGCCGTTGCGGTCCGCACCTGCGCCCCCGACGGCAGGGCGTTCGTCGATACCGCCTGCCCGGCCGAGGCGCCCAACTGCCTCGCCGGTGCCTGCACCGACCAGGTCTGCGAGCCCGGGCGGCGCACCTGCCGCGGCCAGGAGGTGCTCCAGTGCGCCGATGACGGCACCGCCCAGACCAGCGTCGAGCAGTGCGCAGAGGCCTGCCTCGGCGGTGAGTGCGTTGCGGCCGACCCCTGCACCTTCACCGACAAGGAGTACCTCGGCTGCGACTTCTGGGCGGTCTACCTCGACAACGAGGCGCGTGGGCTCGGCTTTGCAGTCACCGTGTCGAACCCCGGCGGCACCGCCGTGGGCGTCACGGTCACCGACGGCACGGGCGCCCGGCTCTACACCGGGACCGTGCCCCCGCGCGACCTCGTGCTGGTCGACCTCGGCGCGCGCACCCAGCTCGACGGCTCCTCGCTGTCGAACAGCGCCTTCAGGGTCCAGGCCGACGGCCCGGTCACGGTCCATCAGTTCAACCCGCCCAACAACCTCACGGCCGGCTACTCCAACGATGCCTCGCTGCTGCTCCCGGCCAACGCGCTCGGCACCGACTACCTTGTCATGGCCTACCACTCGGGCGATGACCTCGCGATCTTCGCCCGCCTCTCCGCGCGCTGGTATGTCACGGTCGTGGCGGCCGCAGAGGGCGAGACGCAGGTGACTGTCGAGACACCGGCCGGCATCCGTGCCGGCTCCGGCGTGCCGGCCATGGCGCCCGGCTCGTCTCGGAGCTTCACGCTGACCCAGGGCCAGGTGCTCAACCTGCTCGCCGAGCAGAACAACGGCGACGACCCCGACCCGGGCGACCCGGCCGACATGACCGGCATGCGCGTCACCTCGAACAAGCCCGTAGCGGTCTTCTCGGGGTCCGAGGCATCGTACATCCCCGACGATGTCGGCGCGGCCGACCACATCGAGCAGCAGCTCTACCCGGTCGCATCGTGGGGTAGGGAGTACGTGCTCTCGAAGTTCGTCGCGCGCGGCAGCGAAGACGACGTGTACCGCGTGATGACCTCTGCCCCGAACACCACGCTGCGCACCACGCCACCGATCCCCGACGTCGACGGCAGGGTGCTCGCCAACGCCGGCGACGCCGTGGAGTTCATCTACCGGGGCGACTTCGTGGTCTCTGCCGACAACCCCATCTCGGTCGGCCAGTTCATGGTCGGCTCCTTCTACCCGGGCTTCCCGACCTGCACCCGGTCGCAGACCGCAGGCTGCGCCATCCCGGTGTCGACCGAGTGCCCGGTCGGCGACGGCACCTTCAAGCGGATCGGCGACCCGGCCTTCTTGCTGCCGAGCGCCTCGTCACAGTTCAGGCGTGACTACACCTTTCTTGTGCCCGAGGGCTACCTGAGGAACCAGAACTACGTCGGCGTGGTGCTGCCGACGGGTGCGTCGGTGGTGCTCGACGGCGCGGTTCCGACCGATGCCCCGGCGCCGATCGCCGGCACCCCGTGGCAGGTGCTCCGCCTGTCGGTCGAGCCG
>JBILLP010000591.1:0-2550 GCA_044376025.1 Bradymonadia bacterium | reverse complement strand
TCCACCCCCAGCCAGAACACCGACACCAGGTAGGCGCTTGCCATCCCCACGAAGTCGAACAGCAGCGTCAACAGCGGGGTCATCACCACCGTGGCCACAATCCTCGGCGCCACCAGGTACTGCACCGGGTCGACCGCCATGACCTCCATGGCATCGATCTGCTCGGTCACCCGCATCGTGCCCAGTGTCGTCGCCATGGCAGAGGCGGTCCGGCCCGTGACCATCAGCGCCGTGAAGACCGGGCCAAGCTCGCGCGTCAGCGTCAACGCCACCGCAGAGCCCACCAGGTGCTCCGAGTCGAACATCCTGAAGGCGCTGATCGACTGCATCGCGAAGACGGCGCCGGCGAACGCACCCGTCAGCAGCACGATGAAGAGCGACCCGAAGCCGACATCGTCCATCGCCTCGATGAACAACCTCACCCGGTACGGGGGGCGCACCACCGAAAGGAGCGCCCTGACCGCCAGCGTGGCGAACCGGCCGAGCTCCTCGACCACGGCGATGCCTCGGGCGCCGAGCCGCTCGACCGCTGCCTTCCATCCGTTCTCGGGCGTCGACGTCGCTGCCATGACCGACTCCGCTACCGGGGTCGCTCGCTTCCGCAAGATCCGGGCGACGCTACATGCGCCGAAAGATCACCGTCGCGCGCAGGTCCGCCGCAGGTCGGCCCTCGGGGCGCGGCACCTGCAGCCGGTCAATCGCAGCCGTTGCACACCGGCTCGTGGCAGCATCGCCGAGCACGTCGATCAGCGCCGCGGGCGTCGTGATGCGACCGGCCGGCTCCATCGAGAACCCGAGCACCAGCGCTCCCTGGGTCTGTGCGTTCGAGACCAGCGCGGTGGCGTAACAGCGGAGCAGCTTCGCCTCGATCAGGACCCTGAGCAGGTGCGCCTCGCCATCGGAGATGGTCGCCGCGTCGAGCGACTCCAGGCCCGTCACCTCTGCCCGGGGCGCCTCGAGCACCGCATCACCCCGCACGTCGCCCCCCAGCCGAGCACGCGCCGCCATGCCGTGCGGCGTCAACAACTCAGCCCGCACCTGCTGCGACAACGTCTCAATCAGCTGCGCCTCGATCAGCCGCGCAGGGATCCCGAGGCGACCGGCCTGCCCGCTCCCGCTGCAGACCGGCTCGGCCGCGCCCCGCAGGTCGACATCAAACACCACGCGAAGCGCCAGCCCCCCCATCGCCCGGAGCGCCTCGAGCTCCTCGGCCTCTGACCGGGACAGGCGAAAGCCGACCGCATCGACGTCGAGGCGCAGCTCGAGATCAAGTCCCTGCACCGAGACGACCGGGCCTCCCGCCAGTGGCAGCCCGTCAACGTCATCGGCGTAGGGCAAGAAGGAGTACTCAGCACCCGACAGCTCGACCTCATGCGGCTGCAGCGCCATCCGCGCGCGGACCTTCGCCGCCTCACGCTCCCGCAGCGCCGCCACCAGCTCGTCGCCACCTTCATCGTCGGTGACGGGCTCGGCATCCCACGGCGCGGCGGCGTCGATGTCCTGGTCGAGCGACGCGCAGAGCCTGGCAACGTCCTCGGGTCCACGCAGCACCTCTGCAGCGCCGGGCGCTCCCCAGAGCGCAGCGACCGAAAGGCAGAATGACCAGAACACGCGGGACATGCGGCTTCGCCTCGATGAGACCCTTCAACCGTGGCTCGAACCACGGCGGCCGCTCCCGGATTCCCACCAGACGGGCAACCCCGCCCCGAAACGCCCGAGCCGGCTCCGTTGACACGCTGCGGCGAAGCACTCATCATCCAAGTGAGCACATGCTCACCAGCCCACGCCGGAGCCACTCCATGAGCGAACGAACCGTCACCATGCAGGACAGCGAGATCTTCACCGCCGACCACCAGGCCTTCCGCAAGACGGTCAAGAAGTTCGCGGAGTCGCTGGCGCCGCACGCGGAGGAGTGGGACGAGGCGGGGATCTTCCCGCGGGAGGTCTTCAAGCAGGCGGCCGACCTCGGGCTGTTCGGGATCCGTATGGACCCTGCCTACGGCGGCCTCGGCCTCGATTGGTGGTACACGGTTGCCTACGCGGAGGAGCTGTCCCACTCCTACAACGCCGGCGTCAACATGGCGCTGATGGTCCAGAGCGACATGGCCACCCCGATCATCAACGAGATCGGCAGTGACGAGGTCAAGAAGGAGTTCCTCGAGCCGGCGATCAAGGGCGAGAAGATCGCGGCTCTTGGCATCAGCGAGCCATCGGGCGGCTCCGACGTGGCCGCGATCAAGACGACCGCACGGCGCGACGGCGACGACTACATCATCAACGGGCAGAAGCTCTGGATCACCAACGGGACCCGCGCCGACTTCATCACGATGGCCGTCCGCACCGGCGGCCCCGGCTTCGGCGGCATCACGCTGCTGGTCTTCCCGACCGACACCAAGGGCTTCCACATCGGCAAGAAGCTCAAGAAGATCGGAAACAAGTCATCGGATACCGCGGAGCTGTTCTTCGAGGACTGCCGCGTCCCGGCGCGCTACCGGCTCGGCGACGAGAACGCCGGCTTCTTCCACATCATGACGAACTTCCAGGGAGAGC
>JBILLP010000590.1:0-2552 GCA_044376025.1 Bradymonadia bacterium | reverse complement strand
AGAAGTCAATCGTGCCGGCGCCGGTCGCGGCCGTGCGGGTCGCATCCTTGAGCTGGTCGTCGTAGACGCCCTTGGTGTCGTGCAGCAGCCGGCCGATGAGCGTCGACTTGCCGTCGTCGACAGAGCCGACGGCGACGAAGCGGAGCAGCTCCTTCTCGAGGTTGCGCTGAAGAAAGGCGTGGATGTCAGAGGTGACGAGGTCCTGGTCGGTCAGCATGGACGTGTCCTGCGAAGCGTCGAGCGGAGTGTGGCCGTAGGGAGGGCGCCGGGGCGGGTTCAGAAGTAGCCCTCGCGCTTCTTCTGCTCCATCGAGGCCGACTGGTCGTGGTCGATGACGCGGTTCTGACGCTCCGAGAACCGGGTGAGCATCATCTCCTGGATGATCTCGGGGATGTTCCGGGCGGTCGAGCGGACGGCTCCCGAGAGCGGGTAGCAGCCCAGCGTCCTGAAGCGGCACTCGACCATCTCGGGGACTTCGCCCGGCTGCAGCGGCAGCCGGTCATCATCGACCATGATCATGACGCCGTCGCGGTAGACCACGGGCCGGGGCTTGGCGAAGTAGAGCGGCACGACCGGGATGTTCTCGATGTGGATGTACTGCCAGATGTCGAGCTCGGTCCAGTTCGACATCGGGAAGACACGGATGCTCTCGCCCTTGTGGATGCGCGCGTTGTAGAGGTTCCAGAGCTCGGGGCGCTGGTTCTTGGGATCCCACTGCTGGAACTTGTCCCTGAAGGAGTAGATGCGCTCCTTGGCGCGGGACTTCTCCTCCTCGCGCCGCGCGCCGCCGAAGGCAGCGTCGAATCCGTACTTCTTGAGCGCCTGTAGCAGCCCGACGGTCTTGAACTCATGGGTGTGGCGCTGGCTGCCGTGGTCAAAGGGGTTGATCCCGGCCGCCACCGCGTCGGGGTTGATGTGCACGAGCAGGTCGAAGCCGTTCTCCCGGCAGAAGGTCTCGCGAAAGGCGTACATCTCCCTGAACTTGAAGGTCGTGTCGACGTGCAGGAGCGGGAAGGGCAGCTTGCCCGGGGCGAAGGCCTTCTGCGCCAGGTGCACCATGCAGGCGGAGTCCTTGCCCACGGAGTAGAGCATCACCGGCTTGTCGAACTCCGACACGACCTCGCGAAAGATGTGGATCGCCTCGGATTCGAGCAGGGCGAGGTGCGAGAGGCGTTGGGGGGTGAGCGCCCCGATCGGGTCGCCCACCAGGGGGTTCGTCGTGGACATGCGGCGATTCTCTCGTGACTCGTGCGGGAATCTGGCCGGCCGCGACAGGTCACGGCGGGCCGCGATTCGGACTAGGAAACGAGCCGGGTTCTGGCAATGGGAGGCTGGATCCCTTTCTTCGGCGACGCGAAGATTCCCGACTCGACTCATGTGGAATTTTCTCGTTGGCGTGCACAGCGCTTCGCGCTACGGGACGGAGCCTTCGTAAGCCGTCGCGGCCGTGGTCGCGGCCACCTTTTCGCCCTGCGTATTGCCTGGAGGCCCATGTCGCGTCGAACCGGTCACAGCCGCCTGATACTCCTCGCTGTCACGTCTCTGGCCGCAGCGATGGGTTCGGCCTGCTCCGAGGACTCCGGAGGCGACGACCAGGCGCTCGACACGAGCGGACGCCCCGACACCTCGGGTGACACCGACGATGGCTCGGGCGACACCGGGGACGCCGACACCGGCGGCGATGACACCTCGACCGAGGACTCGGGCGTCGACGACACCGGCGCCCAGGACAGCTCCCCGGGCGACACAGACCCCGGCGATACCTCTCCCGATACGCAGGACGACACCACCGCAGACACCCAGCCCGACACCGCCGCGAACGTCTGCGGCGACGGACGCGCGGTCAACCCCGAGCCCTGCGATGGCGTAGACCTGCGCGGACGCTCCTGCGAGGCGCTCGGCTTCCTCGGTGGCGATCTGGCGTGCGCGGCCGACTGCACAATCGACGTCTCGGGCTGTTACGACGCCCTGTGCGGCGATGGGGTTGTCTCGGGCAGCGAGGAGTGCGAGCCGACCCTGCCGGTCGCCGAGACCTGCGAGGCGCTCGGCTTCGCCGTCGGTGGGACGGGTACCGTGACGTGCGGCGCAGGCTGCGCGTTCGACACGTCGGCCTGCCGCGACTCGATCTGCGGCAACGGCGTGGTCGAAGAGGGATTCGAGCAGTGCGACGGCGACGACTTCGGGGCCGACTCGTGCCGCGCCCGGGGCTTCTTCGGCGGCGATCTCTCGTGCGATGCAGCCTGTGCGGTCTCGAACGCCCTCTGCGTCGAGAGCATCTGCGGCAGCCGGACGGTCGAGGGCGCCGAGGTCTGCGACGGACCGGGCAGCGTGGCCATCGCGTGCAGCGAGCGCGAGGGCTTCATCGGTGGCCTCGCCGGCTGTGCGGCCGACTGCCTCAGCGAGGACCTCACCGGCTGCATCGCGGCTGAGGGCAGCGGTGAGGGCAGCGGCGAGGGCAGCGGCGGCACGACCCCGTTCGCGGACCTCGACGGCGACACCATCCCCGACGACGTCGACAACTGCGTCGGTGCGGCGAACATCCACCAGCTCGA
>JBILLP010000116.1:0-8368 GCA_044376025.1 Bradymonadia bacterium | reverse complement strand
CGCCATGGTCGGGATCGCCCGTGAGTTCGGTTCGTTCGACGCCTTTGCCTGGGGCTTCGTCGACGGGTGTCCGGTCGTGAACCAGGAGCCCGACGAGTCGAGGATCGCCTGCTGGGACGCCCGCTCCGACGCGCTCTCCGCGGAGCTCCGGCGCCGCGGCTTCGCCTTCACCGGCACCAAGATGGCCTACGCCTACATGCAGGCGGTCGGGCTGCTCAACGACCATGCCCCGCACTGCTTCTGCTGGCGCGCGCTGCAGGCCGACGCGTAGCGCCACCCAGGGCCCGCCCCGCGACAACTTGCACCGGCCCCTGCAGTCGCCCTAGACCTGCGTTGCCCGCGGTCGTGACGACCTGCGAGCGCGTCACGGCGCGGTGCGCCCCCCAGACGGACCCTCGATGGCCATTGAGCACAGCATCAAGCACGACCTCGACCCGGCGACCGCCAAAAAATGCCTCGAGAAGGCGCTCGACGCCTACAAGGCGAGGTTCCCCGAGTACTCCCCGACAGCGACCTGGGTGGGCGACAACGAAGTCCGCATCCAGTTCTCCGCGAAGGGGCTGACGCTCAAGGGTGGCATCAAGCTCAAGCCCGGAGCGCTCGAGATGGACCTCGACGTCCCGCTGCTCCTCCGCCCGCTCAAGGGTGTGGCCCTCGGCGTGATCGAGGAGCAGTTTCGAAAGTGGGTCGGCGAGGCGAAGGCCGGACGACTCTGAGTTGGCCCCGCGGCAGCGCGCCTTTGACAGGCCGCGCGGCCCCGGCCATAGGCATGCCGGTTCTCGCCTCGGACGCGCCACGCCCCGGCCCCCATCGCCGGCATGGTCGCACGCGGCCCGGACCATGACTGGAGACATCCATGGGCTCCTCACCAACGAGCATGGGTAGCGCGATCCTCAACCGGCTCGGCTCGGTGCTGTACTGGGTCTTCTTCACGACGGCCCTCGTGGTCTTCTGCACCATCCAGGCGACCGTCTGGCTCCTGACGACTCCGTTCGACCCCCAGCGCCGCATCACCCACCTGATGAACGCCTGGCAGGGCACGCTCTACCTCGCGGTCGTGCCGAGCTGGAAGATCCACATCGTGGGGCGCGAGAAGATCGACCCCCGCGTCACCTACGTCTACGCCGCGAACCACGCCTCGATCTCCGACGTCGTGCTGGTCCTCAAGCTCCGCACGCAGTTCAAGTTTGTCGCCAAGGCGAACCTCTTTCGCGTGCCGCTGCTCGGCTGGACGATGTTCTTTGCCAACTACATCCCGCTTGAGCGGGGCCATCGCGAGAGCATCGCCAAGATGATGGGGATCGCCCGTGACTGGCTCAAGGGCGGCATGTCGGTCCTGATGTTCCCCGAGGGGACGCGCTCCGAGGACGGGCGCCTTCGACCCTTCAAGCACGGTGCCTTCACGCTCGCGCGGGAGTGCAACGTCAAGGTGCTCCCGATCGCGCTGCACGAGTCTCACCTGCTCGCGCGCAAGCACTCCAATGCTGTCGCCGCCGGCGCTGACATCCACATCACGGTCGAGGTGCTCGACCCGATCGACCCTGCCGACTTCGCCGACGTCGAGTCGCTCAGCCTCGCGACCCGGGAGCGCATCCGTGTCGCGCTCGGGCAGGACGAGGCGACCGAGGCATCACCCGCCCAGCCGAACCCGGTGGGCTCGCCCGCGCTGGCCTCATGAGCATCGACACCGCGCTGCTGACCCTCTCCGCCACCGGGCTCGCAGCGTCGATTCGAGAGCGCCGCGTCTCGGCTGCCGAGGTCGTCGACGCCCACATCGCGGCGGTCGAGGCATTCAACCCGCGCCTCAACGCGGTCGTCTCGACGCGGTTCGACGAGGCGCGGCGCGAGGCCCGGGCTGCCGACGAGCTTGCTGCCTCGACGCCGGCAGACGAGCTCCCGCCGCTGCACGGCGTGCCCTTCACGGTCAAGGAGTCGATCTGGCTCACGGGCATGCCGAACACGTCGGGGCTGGTGTCACGGCGAGACCACCGGGCCGCCTCGGACGCCACCGCGGTCGCACGATGGCGCGCGGCCGGCGCCATCCCGCTCGGCGTCACGAACGTGTCCGAGCTCTGCATGTGGATGGAGTCGAACAACGCCGTGTGGGGCCGGTCGAACAACCCCTACGACGCCACGCGGATCGTCGGCGGCAGCTCCGGCGGCGAGGGCTCCATCATCGGCTCCGGGGCCTCGCCGTTCGGGATCGGCGCCGACGTCGGGGGCAGCATCCGCATGCCCGCCTTCTTCAACGGCGTCTTCGGGCACAAGCCGACACCCGGCATCATCCCGAACACGGGGCAGTACCCGCACGCAGAGGGCGAGGCCGGCCGCTACCTCTGCACCGGGCCGCTCTGCCGCCGCGCCGAGGACCTGACCCCGCTGATCCGGCTGGCGGCCGGCCCCGACCAGGTCGACCCCTTCACGCGGCCCTTCTCCCTGCCCGACCCCGACCTGTCGCTCCTGCGCGGCATGCGGGTGATCCTGATCACCACCAACCACCTGCGACGCCCGAGTGACCCGCTCGTCGCCTCGATGCGACGCGCCGCCGACGTGCTCGCGGCCGAGGGCGCCGACGTGCGCGAGGTCTCCCTGAAGTCGCTGCGCGCGTCCTTCTCGCTCTGGTCGGGGCTGATGTCCGCGGCGTCGGAGACGTCGTTCGCGTCGCACATGGGAGGGGGCCCCGAGGTCTCACCCTGGGTCGAGCTCGCGCGCCTCTTCGTCGGGCGCTCGAACCACACCCTGCCTGCGATCATCCTGGCGATCGCCGAGGGGCTGCCGGGCATCGACACCGCCGACGCCGCACCGCTCAAGCAGCGGGCCGCCGAGGTCAGGGCCGAGCTGCTTGAGCAGATGGGGCCGGGCGGGGTGATCCTCTACCCGCCCTACACCCGCACGGCGCCTCGCCACCGCGAACCGCTGCTGACCCCGCTCGACTTCCTCTACACGGCGCTCTGGAACGTGCTGGAGTTCCCGGTCACGCAGGTGCCGCTCGGGCTCGACGAACGTGGTCTACCGCTCGGCGTGCAGGTCGTCGGGGCGCCCTACGAGGACCACCGTACCATCACGGTTGCCCTGGCGCTGGAGCAGGCTCTGGGGGGCTGGGTTCCTCCGTGGGTCGCGGCTTCCGGTTCTGGAAGACCACGAACCGTGTTGCAATTGGCCCATTGAAGGTGCCGAGCGACTTCTTCGGGCGGCGCTCGATCGCCTCGTCGAGCAGCCGGCGTTCGCCCACGAGGGCCCACGTGTGCGAGGCAAAGCCCCCGACCAGGTCGGCGTAGCGCGCCAGCAGCTCGGCTGCAGCCTGCGGGCCGCCGCCGATCCGGTCCCCATAGGGTGGATTCGACACGAAGAAGCCCGACTCCCTGAACGGGGTCACCTGCAGCGCGTCGCACTCACGGACCGTGACCGAGTGAAAGAGCTCGGCTGCGGCGAGGTTCTTTCGCGTTGACTCCACCGCCTTGCGGTCGATGTCGCTGGCGATCAGCAGGCCTCGGTAGCGCTCGACGCGCTTCTGCCTCGCCTCGTCGGTGAGCGCCGACCAGGCCGACGCGAGCTCGGCGAAGAAGGGCCAGCGCTCGAAGCCAAACGAGCGAAAGAGCCCTGGCGCCGTGTTGGTGGCCATCATGCCGGCCTCGATCGCCAGCGTGCCCGACCCGCAGAAGGGGTCCCAGAAGGGCGACTTGCGATCCCACTCCGAGTAGCGGATCAGCGCCGCGGCGAGCGACTCCCGGATGGGAGCCTCGACATCGTACCGTCGGTAGCCCCTGAAGGCGAGCGGGTCGCCGTTGAGCCCGACGAAGAACCTCACGGTCGTGTCCTCGACCATGGCGACCACGTCGAGCGCCGGGCGCTCCTTGTCGACATCGGGGCGCCGGCCATACCGGTCCCTGACCGCATCGACGATCGCGTCCTTGGTCACGAGCGCCGCATAGCGGTTGTCCCTGAAGATCGCCTGCCCACCGTTGAAGTGCACGGCGATCGAGTGGTCGGGCGTGAACCAGTCGAGCAGCGGCAGTCGGCGCACCGCGTCGTAGAGCTGCGGCGCGCTCCGGACATCGTCGCGACCGATCAGCGTCAGCACCCGCTGCCCAGTCCGGAGCCAGAGGCAGGCCCTCATGCCGGCGGTGATGTCTCCGTCGAAGACAACGCCCCCGGGCACGATCAGAGTCGGGGCAAGCCCGAGCTCGACAAGTTCTTCGTAGAGGATTCGCTCGGTGCCGCGGACGGCGGTCACCAGGAATCGCATGCGGGAGAGCTGGGGGACCGGGTTCGCCATGGGGCGGCGCCCGTACCGACCGGCGACCACGCCGGCAAGGGTCGTCAGACGCGCTCGGCGAACCTGAGGCGACGCACGAGGGTGTCGACCCACGGGGGCGCGGCGGTCCTCAGCTCCGCGATCACGATGTCGGTCGGGTACGAGACGCGCCTGAACTCGTAGTCGAGCACCCCCGACGCCGTGATGGTCGCCCGCGAGTAGCCCGCGCGCTGGTCCCCGTCGAAGGGCAGGCCGACCGAGCCGTCGTTGATGACCAGCCGCGGGCCGATCCGCTTGCGGAAGGGCACGTGGGTGTGGCCGCAGAAGGTCACGCCGGGCGAGGCGTTGGCGAAGAGCCGCTCCCAGGTCGCGGCGTCGGTGGCCGGCCCGAGCTCGAGCTCGTCGTCGCCCGGCGCGCCGTGCGTCAGGTGCAGGTCGTAGCCGTCGACCGAGACGTGGTGCTCGGCGGCGAGCGTCCCGAGCCAGCCGACCGAGTCTGCGCTGAGCCGGCCGCGTGTCCAGGCGAGCGACTGCTGCAGCTCGGTCGGGTGTTCGACCGAGCTCCACGGCTGCTCGACGAGGTAGCGGTCGGTGTTGCCGCGGATCACCGCCTCGGGCCTGACCACGTCACGCACGAACCGGATGCAGGCCTCGGGCTCGGGCCCGAAGGCGGCGAGGTCGCCAAGGCAGAAGACGCGGGCGCCCGGGCGCCGCTCGATGTCGTGCCAGACGGCCTCAAGCGCGCGGAGATTGCCGTGGATGTCCGAAAGTACGATGATCTGGGCCACGTGGGTTCCTTCGAGGGGTCAACGGAGTCGAGACAGGGTTCGATGGCTGACCTCCTTAGCAGTGACGCAACCGGATCGGGAGACGAAGCGTGGGTTCCGCTCGCAGAACGCATGCGGCCCCGCACGCTCGACGAGGTCCTTGGGCAGGGGCACCTGCTCGGCGGGCGGCGGGTGCTCCGGAGCCTGGTCGAGCAGCGGCAGCTCCGGAGCCTGCTGCTGTGGGGGCCACCCGGGTGCGGCAAGACGACGATCGCCCGGCTGTACGCAGGCAGCACGGGTGCGGAGCTGGTCCAGCTGTCAGCCGTGACGAGCGGCGTGCGCGAGCTGCGCGAGGTGGTCGAGGCGGCGCGCCTGCGACGGGTACGCGAAGGCCGCCCGACGCTGCTGTTCATCGACGAGCTCCATCGCTTCAACAAGGCGCAGCAGGACGCCCTGCTGCCCCACGTCGAGCAGGGGGTGGTGACGCTGATCGGCGCCACGACCGAGAACCCGAGCTTCTCGGTCACCAACGCGCTGCGCTCGCGCTGCCAGGTGCTGGTGCTCGAGCCACTCACCACGCAGGAGCTCTCGTCGCTGCTCGACCGCGCGCTCGCCGACGCTGAGCGAGGCCTTGGGCCCACGGCCCCCGCGCTGAGCGACGCCGCGCGCGACGCGATCGTCGTGCATGCCGCCGGAGACGCCCGAACGGCCCTGAACGCCATCGAGGCGGCCGCGCGGCTCGCACAGGCGGAGCAGCCCGGCGGCCCGGTCGTCATCGAGCCGACGCATGTCGCCGAGGCGGTGCAGCGGCGCATGCTCTCGTACGACAAGGACGGCAGCAACCACTACATGCTCGCCAGCGCCTTCATCAAGTCGATGCGCGGAAGCGACCCCGACGCCGCGCTCCACTACATGCTGCGCATGCTCGAGGCAGGCGAGGACCCCCGCTTCTTGCTCCGGCGCATGGTCATCTTCGCCTCCGAGGACATCGGCAACGCCGACCCCGAGGCGCTGCAGGTCGCCGTCTCGGCGATGCAGGCGTTCGAGCTCGTCGGCATGCCCGAGGGCGTGCTGCCGATGACGCAGGCGGCGACCTACCTCGCGACCGCGCCCAAGTCGAACGCCGTCTTCAAGGCCTACGGAAAGGCGCTGGCCGACATCAAGGCACACGGCGCGCTGCCCGTCCCCAAGCACCTCGTGCAGGCGGTCGGCGCGTTGTTGAAGTCGATGGGCTTCGGTAAGGGCTACAAGTACCCGCATCACTACGAGGGCGGCTACGTCGTCGAGAAGTACCTCCCCGACCGGTTGCGGGGCCACGTGTACTACGAACCGGGTGACCAGGGTCGTGAGATCGAGATCCGAGAGCGGCTGCGCGCCTGGAAGGCCCGCGCCAGTGAGCGCCGGCCATGATTGAACCTCGGAGCCTCAGCGAGTTCGTGCTCGCCGACCGCTGGCGGTTCATCGCGGTCATCGGGGCAGGCTCCGACGGCACGGTCTACCTCGCGGCCGACGAGCGGAGCGGCGAGGCGGTCGCCATCAAGGTCTACGACAGCCTCGCCGGCCGCGACGCCGCCTCGATCGCCGAGGGCATGGCCAACGAGACCTCGCTGCGCGCCCGCTTCGACTCGCCCTACCTTGTCCGGAACATCCACTACGGCGTCGCGCGCGGGCAGGGCGGACTCGACGCAGGCTTCGTCGTCATGGAGCACCTCGACGGCTACACGCTGCGCTCGCACCTCGAGGGCCGCGGCGGAACGCTCCCGCTCGACGAGGCGCTCGCGCTGATGCTCGAGCTGGCGATCGCGATAGGCTCGCTCCACGACCACCGGGTGGTCCACCTCGACCTCAAGCCAGAGAACGTCTTCGTGCTGAGCAGCGCGGCCTCGAGGCGGGGCGGCGTTCCGATCAAGGTGCTCGACCTGGGTGCCGCGCGGCACCTCGACCAGCCGCTGGCGCCGGTGCAGGGGCGCGGCACCCCGACCTACGTCGCTCCCGAGGTGTGCGAGCGGCTGCCCTCGGTCGACACCCAGGCCGATGTCTACAGCCTCGGCATCCTGCTCTACGAGCTGCTTGTCGGCACGCCGCCGCTGCAGCCGGGCACGCCCGCCCAGCTCGTTGCCCAGCACGTCTACGCCCGCCTGGCTCCGCTCCCGCCGTCGATGAACTGGGGCGAGCTCGCGACGATCTACGAGACCGCGACCGCGCGTGACCCCGAGCGCCGCTACAGGGGCGCGCGCGAGCTTGCCTCGGCCATCGACCTGTTCCGCAACCGACGCCTCCGGGAGGCATCGCGCCCGGCCGCCCTGACGCCCGGCGGCATCGAGCCGGGCCAGCCTTCGCTTCTCGACACGCTGCTGGCGCGGACGCCCCGCACCGACGAGCGCTCGCAGCCTCGGCTCAGGCTCCCGAGCGGCGGCTACGGCGCGCCGTCCAGGCCGTCGGACCCACCTCCACCCGCTCCCACCTGGCCGCGGCCGGGCGAGGGCTCAGAATCCGAGTAGGAATGTCCAACGATCTACTGCCCGGGATGGTCGTCAGCGACCGCTACCGCATTCGAACCGTCATCGGGGCCGGCAGCTTCGGCCTGGTGTACGCCGCCGTCGACGTCGAGCAGCAGCGCGACGTGGCACTCAAGACGCTGCTCCCGCAGGTCAGGCTCGATGCCGAGCTGCTTCGCCGCTTCGAGCGCGAGGCCGAGATCTGCGGCATGCTGAAGCACCCGAACACCGCCGCGGTGCTCGGCGGAGGCCACTGGTTCACACCCGGGCGCCAGATGCTGCCCTACCTGGTGTTCGAGCTGGTCCGCGGTGTCCCGCTCTCGCGCATCCTCGCCGTCAGGCAGCGGCTCTCGCTCGAGGAGGCGGCGTCGGTCGTCAGGCAGGTACTCGAGTCGCTGACCGAGGCGCACGGCCTCTCGATCATCCACCGCGACCTCAAGCCCGACAACATCCTCGTCGTTGCGCCCGAGCACGCCCTGCGGCCGCAGGAGGACACCGGTACCCTCGGCATGCGGCTCGGCGTTCCGGAGGAGACGGACCCCGTCTGGTCGGACCTCTCGACGCTCCCGGTCAAGGTGCTTGACTTCGGGCTGGGCAAGTTCGTCGCCTCGCGAGCGGGTCAGGTCGAGGCGCTGACACGCGCCGGCTTCGCCCTTGGCTCGGCTCCCTACATGAGCCCGGAGCAGGCGCGGGGGGAGCTCGAGCTCGACCACCGTGCCGACATCTACAGCGTCTCGATGCTGCTGCACCGGCTCCTCGTCGGCAACGACGCCTACCAGGGTGACAACCCCGTCGACATCGTCGCCATGCAGGCCAGGGAGCCTCTTCCCGCGCTGCCTGAGCCCTGG
>JBILLP010000589.1:0-2554 GCA_044376025.1 Bradymonadia bacterium | reverse complement strand
TCGACGTGTCGCCGGTCGACTCGGACTCGTCGTCAGAGCCGCAGGCCACGGCCACGAGTGAGAGAGCCAGGAGTGAAGGGAGTGAGCGTCGAAGAAACAGGTTCATGGTCACCTCAAGACACGGTGGTGCGGGGTCATGCCCTGACTGGCAGGGGCTCGAACTCGGTCAAGGCCCTGAAGGCCCTTGCCCGGGCACGGATATCGTCATCGCGAAGATCCCTGAAGCGTTCGATGCTGAAGCGCTCCACGCAGAACGAGGCTAGCACCGAGCCTGCAACCACCGCCTGGCATAGCGAGGCCCATGACGTGTCCGACCGCTCGGCCAGGTAGCCCATGAACCCGCCCGCGAAGCTGTCGCCCGCACCGGTCGGGTCAACCACGTTCTCGAGGGGGAAGGCCGGGGCATAGAAGTAGTGTCCGCCGCCGTACAAGAAGGCCCCGTGCTCACCGCGCTTCACCACGACCAGCCGCGGGCCGAGCTCGGTGATCCGCTGCGCGGCGAGCACGATGTTGGGCGTCTGCGCGAGTTCACGCGCCTCGGAGTCATTCAGGATCAGGCAGTCCACCCGGCGAAGCGTCTCCCGTAGCTCCGTAGGCGTCCCCTCGATCCAGAAGTTCATGGTATCCATTGCAACGAAGCGGGCGCCACGCGCCTGCTCGAGCACGTGCAGCTGAAGCGTCGGGTGGATGTTCGCCAGGAACAGGAACGGCGACTCCGCGTACGCCGTCGGCAACACAGGCCTGAACTGCTCGAACACGTTCAGCTCGGTGCGCAGCGTCGTCCGCTGGTTCAGGTCGTATCCGTAGCGCCCGGCCCAGCGGAACGTCTTTCCGACGACCCTCTCGACGCCGCTCACGTCAACGCCGTGCCGCGAGAGCAGGTCAAATCCCTCCTGCGGGAAATCCTCGCCCACCACCCCGACGCAGCCGAGTCGACCGAAGAACGAGGCCGCGAGCGAGAAGTAGATCGCAGAACCGCCGAGCGCGGACTCGACCTTGCCAAAAGGCGTCTCGACATCGTCGAGGCCGACCGAGCCAACCACTGACAGCTGCATTGCGTGCGTTTCCTTCAATTCCCGTGACCTGACGGGCGCTATCATGGCCCCTCGGGCGATGCAAACAGAACCCCGGCCTCGCCGACGCCGCGCACGGGTCATTGCGACCGGTGTGACTCGCTGTAAGCTTCGCGCATGGCCGGGCATCCCCACGAAGCCTACGACCGGAGGAGAGCCGCAGCTGCTCGGCAGCGTCGGCTCGTCGCGCTCCTGCTCACCGCGCTCGTGTACGCGCTCGGTGCCGTGCTTCTGACACTCTGGAGCCAGGCGCACCCGCCCTCCTCGGGGCCAGCACGGGCCCCCTCCGCGATCGAGTTCTCCGTCGTCGACCCGCCCGCTCCCGAGGGACTGCGCGCAATCAAGCTCCCGACGCCCACCGAGCCCGAGGTCGTCCCGCGGGAGGCCACCGCGTTCGACCGCTACAACCGCTCCGTCGAGCGGGAGACGGTAGCCAGGCAGTCCCGAATCGCCACGCGCGGTGACGCCAGCGCCGACGCCGAACCCTCGCCATCGCGGGGTGCCGCGCGGGGCACACCACGCCCTGCCGATACGAGCGACGGGGCCAGTGCACGCCGGCGCGGCGCCAGGATTGACGCCACGGAGTCTCCCGACACCCCGGGCGATCGATTCGTCGGGGTCGCGACACCCGGCCAGGCCGAGGACGGAGATGGCTCCGGTTCGTCGCCCCTCGACGGCAGTTCGTCGGCACTCCGCGGGTTCAACCCCACCATCGACGAGCCACGCCTCGGCTCGCCTCAGCTCCGCGCCGGCCGGAGCGAAGCCTTCGAGGGCATCGCCGAGGGAGACCGCACCCGCATCAACTCTCTGCGCTCGAGCTACTGGGCCTTCTTCGAGCGAACCCGGGCCCGCGTCGAGCGGGTGTGGGGCCCCGCAGCGGTGCTCCGGCGCTACGACCCCAAGGGCACGCAGTTCAACGACACCGACCGGATGACGCTGGTCCGTGTCACCCTCACCCGCAGCGGCATGCTGGCTCAGGCCGTCGTGACCCGGTCATCGGGCCTGCCCTTCCTCGACGAGGAGGCCCTCCGGGCGCTCCGGGCCGGCGCGCCCTACCCCAACGTACCCGAGGGGCTGCTCAACCAGTTCGGAGAAGCCGAGTTCGACTGGGGCTTCTACGTCTACAACGGCTCCTTCAACATGCGGTGGCTCTTCGGGCCCGGCCGCTAGCCGCGGCTACGCGATCTTCTCGAGGTGCGCCCGGTAGGCCGCCGCATCGAGCAGCGCTGGCGGCGCCGACGTCGCCCGGATCCTCACCAGCCAGGCGCCACCGTACGGCTCACGGTTGACCGATGACGGATCGGCAACCACCGCCTCGTTCACCTCGACCACCTCACCGCTCACCGGGGCGTAAAGGTCTGAGTAGGTCTTGACGCTCTCCACGACGCCGAACGTGCCGCCGGCCTGCACCTGGCGCCCGACCGGCGGGAGCTCGACGAAGGTCACATCGCCCAGCGCGTCCTGCGCATAGTCGGTGATGC
>JBILLP010000588.1:0-2556 GCA_044376025.1 Bradymonadia bacterium | reverse complement strand
TGCCCGGGGTACCGAGAAGATCTTTCCCTTCTGCCTGATCCCGCGTGTCGTCGCGGCCGCGGAGTGGGAGCAGGTCGAGCGCGGGCTGAAGCAGCGGGTCATGGCGCTGCAGCTCTTCTTGCACGACGTGTATGGGCCGCAGCGCATCTTCGCGCAGGGCGTCATTCCGCGCGACCTCGTGCTGGGCTCGCGGCAGTATCTCGAGGCGGCGCGCCACTGGCGCCCGCCGCGCGACGTGCGTGTGCACATCTCGGGCATCGATCTCGTGCGTGACGGCCAGGGGCGCTACCTCGTACTCGAGGACAACCTTCGCACCCCGTCGGGCGTCTCCTACGTGGTCGAGAACCGCATCGTCGGCAAGCAGGCGCTGCCGGCGCTGCTCGACCGCGCCCGGGTGCGGCGCGTCGATACCTACCCCGCACGCCTCGCAGAGACGCTGCGCGCCTCGGCACCGGCCGGAATCGACGACCCGACCATCGTCGTGCTCACCCCCGGCGCCTTCAATTCGGCCTATTTCGAGCATTCCTTCCTGGCCCGCACCATGGGCGTCGAGCTGGTCCAGAACACCGACCTCCTTGTCGAAGACGACCGTGTGTGGATGCGCACCACGCGCGGCCCCGCCCCCGTGCATGTCATCTACCGGCGCACCGACGAGACCTTCCTCGACCCGCTGTGCGAGGGGTTTCGTTCTGACAGCCTGCTTGGCGTCCCCGGGCTGATGCGCGCCTACGCCGCCGGCAACGTCACGCTGGCGAATGCCCCCGGCAACGGCGTCGCCGACGACAAGGCCGCCTACGCCTTCGTGCCCGACATGATTCGCTACTACCTCGGCGAGGAGCCGCTGCTCGCGCAGGTCCCCACCTTTGTGTGTGCCCGCGACGACGACCGTCGCCATGTGCTCGACCACCTCGACACGCTCGTGGTCAAGACGGTCGATGAGGCCGGCGGCTACGGCATGCTGATGGGCCCGCAGGCCTCGCGGTCCGAGCGCGCGGAGTTCGCCGAGAAGGTCGCAGCCGACCCGCGGCGCTTCATTGCCCAGCCGCTCGTGGAGCTGTCGACCTGCCCCACCTGGATCCCCGAGACCGGCCGCGTCGAGCCCCGGCGCATCGACTGGCGGCCCTACGTCCTCACCGGGCCCGACGGGCCGTGGGTGCTGCCCGGCGGACTCACCCGCGTCGCGCTTGTCGAGGGCTCCTACGTCGTGAACTCGAGCCAGGGAGGCGGCTCCAAGGACACCTGGGTGCTGAGGGCCGACCCATGATCTCGCGCGTGGCCGACCACTGCTACTGGTTCGGGCGCTACGTCGAGCGCACCGAGAGCATCGCACGCCTGCTCGCGGCGACGCAGCACCTGGCGCTCGACGCGGAGGTCCCCTCGACGGCCTGCTGGGGGCCGGTCGTCCTGGTCGCCGGCGAGGGCGTGCGGTTTGTCGGCCTGTTCGGCGAGTCCGCGCTTGGCGATGGCGCGCTCGTTCGCCGCTACATGGTGTGGGAGGAGTCCAACCTCGTCTCGCTGCTGTCGTCGTTTGCACTGGCGCGCGAGAACGCCCGCTCGATCCGCGACGTGCTCAGCCTCGAGGTGTGGGAGGCGGTCAACGAACTGCACTGGTGGCTCGCGTCGTCAGAGGCGCGGTCGCTGTCGGTCGACGACGCCTTCGCCTTCTTCACCCGGGTGCAGCGCGGTGCCCAGCTCATCCTGGGCCTGCTACGCAGCACGATGCTCCATGACGTGCCGCTCGATTTCACGTGGCTGGGCGTGCTCCTTGAGCGCACCGACCAGACAGCCCGCATGCTCGATGTCCACCACCACACGCTCGGTGCGCTCACCCGGAGCGAGGGAGGCGCGCCCGATCCGCTGGCGGAGATCGCCCTCTGGCTCAGCCTGCTGCGCTCCCGGTCGGGGTTCGAGCCCTTCGTCAAGGTGAACCGGGGCAGGGTGACCGCAGACCTGGTGGCGAGGTTCCTGATCTTCGAGCGGCGCTTCCCCCGGTCGGTCGCCTACTGTGTGCGGTCTGCGCTGTCGCGGCTCGAGGACATCAGGCCGCCGTCTGAACCCTCATTGCCCGGCGCGGAGGCCTGGTCGCGGCTATCGCGCCTCGACGCGTGGCTGTCCGGGTGCGCCGACTCCGAGCTCCCGCCCGCACAGATCCACGACCTGCTCGTGCGCGTGGTCGACGAGG
The DNA here is from genome assembly GCA_044376025.1 of Bradymonadia bacterium. GTDB lineage: Bacteria > Myxococcota_A > Bradymonadia > REDH01 > REDH01 > JBILLP01. The sequence goes on along the minus strand of JBILLP010000588.1, from coordinate 374 downwards.
TGGGTGCTACGTCGGAGGCCATGGCACGCGAGCTGCTCGGCTACGCGTAGCCGGGGCGCCGCCACCCGTCCCGCGCCTACCCCGCCGACCGCTGCGCCTCGACCCTGCGCCAAATCTCCGCGCGCAGCGCGCTGGGTGACTTGATGGCATCGAGACCGGCGACGCCATCGGTTCCGAGCAGGTCTCGGGCAAGGGTGAGGAACTCCTCCCGCGCCCGGAGCGCGGCCCGCGCTTCACCGCGCGCCTCCCCGGCCGCACGGGCGTGCTTGACGGCTTCGGCGAATCCCCGCGTGCGCTCGGGCTCAGTGGCAGGCAGCTGTTCCATGGCAAAGCTCCATCGAATGGCGTCCTTGAGGACAGCCGGGATCATAGGG
>JBILLP010000115.1:0-8394 GCA_044376025.1 Bradymonadia bacterium | reverse complement strand
GCCGGCCGGCCGTTGATGGAGGCCTCGAACCAGTTGGGGAACATGGTGGGCGAGTGGTTGCCCCAGATGGCAAGGTTCTTGACGGCCCCGACGGTGTTGCCGGTCCTGAGGGCGAGCTGGGCCATGGCGCGGTTCTGGTCGAGGCGCGTCATGGCGGTGTAGTTCGCAGGGTTGGTGCGCTTGGCGCGGGAGGCGGCGATGAGACAGTTGGTGTTGCAGGGATTGCCGACGACGAGCACGCGGGCATCGACCTTGGCGTTGCGGTCGATGGCGTCACCCTGCTCGATGAAGATGCGGCCGTTGTCCTTGAGGAGGTCGGCGCGCTCCATGCCGGGTCCGCGGGGCTTGGCGCCGACGAGCAGGGCGACGTCGATGTCACCGAAGGCCTCGTTGGCGTCTGATGTGACGACCGTGCCGGCGTAGGTCGGGAAGGCGCAGTCCTCGATCTCCATCACGACGCCGCGCGCCGCGTCGAGGAAGGGCGGCAGGTCGAGCAGGTGGAGGATGACGGGCTGGTCCTTGCCGAGCAGGTCGCCCGAAGCGATGCGGAAGAGCAGGCTGTAGGCGATCTGGCCGGCGGCGCCGGTGACAGCAACGCGGACGGGGGGCTTGGACATGTTGGCCTCTGGCAGCGAGTCGTGGACGGAGGGAGCGGGGGGGCCGCGCCGGCGCGCGAGCAAGCAGTTTTGGCCCGTAACGTCAATGCCGGGGCCGCGGATCGGCCGTGAAGGCTCGATTGACATTTCTTCGCCGACCGCGCATACACCTCGGCCCTTCGGCGGCCTGGACGGCCGCGCACCCTACCCATCCGGACACCATGGCTCGCGTCACCGTCGAGGACTGCCTCGTCAAAGTGCCCAACCGCTTCGCCCTCGTGCACCTCGCGACCAAGCGGGCGCTGCAGCTCAAGAAGGGCGCCGACTCGATGGTCGAAAGCGAGAACAAGGAGTGCGTGACTGCGCTCCGCGAGATCAGCGAAGGCAAGGTGATGTTCGTCGGCGACGTCGATGAGATCGTGGCCGGCCGGTTTAGGCGAGAGGGTCGCAAGCGCAACCGTCGCCGCACCCGCTGATCGCGGCGCCACCCGTCCTCGCCTGGAGGAGTCGCCGATGCGCACGACCAAGGTCGCGATTCACCGAACAGGCGCCGGAGGCGCGCCGTGGCGGAGGCTCCGGGCCGCAGGGGTGCTCGCCGCCAGGCGCAGCCCTCGCCTTGGAGCGTGGTCAGCGCTCCTCGCGATGCTCGTCGGCTCGCTGTTCCTTGTCGCGCCCTCGGCGGCCCGCGCCGAAGAGCTGACGACCTACTTCTGGCTGCCCCGCACGGGGTCGGGCTGCTCGATGCCGCGCGAGCGCGTCGAGAGTGTGCTCTACGATGTGCTCGCGAATGCGACCGACGCTCGCCACATCGTGGGTGTCCGGGGGCTGCAGCGCGAGCTGCAGGAGAGGGGCTTCCCGCTGCCTCCCTGCCTCGAGGGGCTTTCGGGCTGTGAGGAGCCCGCAGACGCGGTCGTCGATGCCTTCGCAGCGTCGATGCTCGTCGAGGTCACGCTCACCGACGGCTGCCGCAAGGCGAGCGTCGAGGTCGCCGACCCCCTCACCCGGTCGCAGCAGGTCCACTCGTTCGAGGGTCGAGACGCCCGGGATGTCCTCTTCAAGCTCGTGAGCGACATCACCGGCTCCAAGGGAGAATTCACGGTGACCTCGACGCCGTCGGGCGCGAACGTCTTCGTCAACGGCGCAGAGGTCGGCCAGACGCCGTTGCACCTCTCGCTCGACCTCGGGCCCTACACGCTCCGGGTCGAGACCGACGGGTACTTCGCGTTCGACGAGAGCTACGAGCTGCGTGCAGGGGACCGGCTGCTGGTCGACGCGCCCCTGAACCGGCGGTTTGCGGCGCTGACGGTGCGTTCGGGGGTCCCGGCTGCCTACCTGCTGTTTGGCGACGACCCGACGCCCCACCCGGTCAATGAGGTGAGCAGGGTCGAACCCGGAGACTGCAGGCTCACGGTCGCCGCACCCGGGTACGACCCGGTCGTCTCAAACCTGAGGCTCGTGGCCGGCGAGGACCGTGAGCTCCGCGTTGTGCTCTACGAGAGCGAGGCAACCGTCGATGCGCGCCAGCGCGCCCGCATCGAGGGCAGCCCCTGGGTGCTCGGAGCGCGCGTTGGGCTGATGCGCACCAGCCCAGACTGGGCCGACGCCGAGGATGTCGAGGGCCGTGGAATCCGGTGCCCGACCGGGGATGATCCCGAGAGCTGCATCGATGGCGTCGGCACCAACCTCGTCTCTGTGACGCTCGACCCGGTCTTCACCTGGCGGACCTGGCAGGTGCTGCCGCTCGGCGGCACGGTCGCCTTCGGAGCTTCACCCGACGCGGCGAAGGGCTACAGGCTCAAGGACGGCTTCGGAGAGGACCCGGGCGATACGTTCGCGTGGCGCATCCGCTTCTTGCAGGGCGGCTACCGCAGGATCGTCAACCAGTACTGGGAGCCGCACGTGCTCGCCGGGTTCGCAGTGGGCCGCTCGTCGCTCAGCATCGGCTCGATTGTCGATGACAAGGACGTGCTCTTCACTCGGAACGCCTTCTTGTTCGAGGCCCACGGCGGCGTCCGCTTTCACCTCAACCCGCGGATTCATGCTGACGCCCAGCTCGAGCTGGCGACCGACCTCGCCGACGGCGGCGAGCCCAGCGTTGGGTTCTCCCTCGGATTCGGCGTGAACCTCGATGACCCGACCGGCCTCAAGCGCGCGCTCGATGCGGCCCATCCGGCGAGCGCCGCCGGCGACGGTGGTGCCAGCCCGCCCAAGGACCTGTGATGCGCCGTACGAACGCCTCGACCGTCTGGCGTGCACTCCTGCGCGCCGCCGCGCTCTCCGTCGTTGCCATGTCGCTCTTGGTCGCCGCACCGGCAGCGGCGCAGGTCGGGCCCGAAGAGGCTGACCCGTGGCAACGCGGCCGCGACCTCTACCGCGCGGAGCAGTACACGCAGGCGGTCCCCTACCTGATCGAGGCGATCCACCGCGACCCCGCGCGCGGCGAGTACTACCTGGCACTCGCCCGCACCTACTACTGGGCCGACCAGTACGACCTCGCGGTGCTGTACTACGACCTCTACCTCGACACGTTCGCCGGTCGCGCAGAACTGACCGCAGTCGCTCGCAACCGGCGTGCCGCGATCATGGACGAGCGCGACGCCGCCAACGCCGCCCGCCGCACACCTGCGACGCCCGCGGCCCTGCCCGAGGCACAGTCGACCATCCGCGCGGCGCTCGACGCCAAGCTCGGCGAGGGCGTGGCGATGACCACCACCGGCGGCGGAGCGGTCGCCCTGTACCAGTCGCTGCTCCGGTCCGGCTACGCAAACCCCGACCTTGCGGGGCTTCGCGCGCGGCTGCGCACCGCACTCCTCGACGAGGCCTACCTGTTTGTGCCGGCCAGGGCCCGCTCGATGCCTGCCCTGTCGCTGCAGGAGTGGGAGACGCAGCGCCGCCGGCTCCAGCTCTGGCGGGAGCTTGCGGGCGGGAGCGGGGGCGGCAGCACCGCCGACCTCAACCGCGCGAGCGTGGCGGCCGACGTCGCTGACGGGCAGATCGCCTACCTCAACCAGGACTTCGACCGGGCGCTGTCGCTCTTCAGGCGCGCCCACGGCGCCGATGCTGCCTACATGCCCGGCATCCTCGGCGCGCTCAACGCGCTGTACCGCTCCGCGAACGGCATCTCGGGCTGGCAGACACTGCTCGCGGACGCGGAGCGCGCGGCGGCGGGCGATGCGGCAACGGCGTCGATGCTGCCGATCTACCGGGCTGCCTTTCTGGCCCGGAGCGGCGACAAGGACGCCGCCGCCGCGACGCTGGGCACGGTGCTCGGGCTGCGCGAAGCGTCGCGCTGACAGGGCCGCCTAGCCCCGGGAGAGTCCCTCGACGTACTCGACCAGCGTGGCGACCCCGAACCCGGTGCCTCCGCGGTTGATGTACTCCCACTCCGCCTCTGCCATGGCGGGGCCTGCGATGTCGAGGTGCATCCACGGGGTGCCCGGGGTGACGAAGCGCTTGAGGAAGAGCGCCGCGCTGATCGCCCCACCCCACCTCGAGCCGATGTTCTTCATGTCGGCGACGTCGGACTTGAGCTGGTCCTCGATGCGCTCGGTGAGCGGCATGCGCCAGATCGACTCATCGGCCCGCGCCGCCGCCGCGAGGAGGCGCTGCGCCACCTCGTCGTCACTGGCGAAGAGCCCGGCCGTCTCGAGGCCAAGCGCCACCACGCAGGCTCCCGTCAGGGTGGCGAGGTCGATGATCTCGTCGGGCTTGAACCCGGCGATGTAGGAGATGGCGTCGGCCAGGATCAGCCGTCCCTCTGCGTCGGTGTTGAGGATCTCGACGGTCTGGCCGCCGTAGCCCTTGAAGACCTCGTTGAGCTTGTAGGCCTTGCCGTTGACCATGTTCTCGACGCTCGGGACCACGAAGTGCACCTCGACGCCGGCCGGCTTGAGGCGCCCGATGGCGTCGGCGGCGCCGAGGACGGCGGCGGCACCTCCCATGTCGAGATGCATCCCGGTGATCGCCTCACGGGGCTTGAGCGAGTAGCCGCCTGAGTCGAAGGTGACGCCCTTGCCGACCAGGGCGAGGCGGCGCGTGATGGGGCCCGCCCCGCGGTAGATGAGGTGGATGAGGCGTGACGGCTCGTCACTGCCCCGACCCACCGCGAGGAGCAGCCCGAACCCCTCGCGCTCGAGCTCGGCCTCACCCTTGATGATCGCCTCGAACCCGTGGCGTGCGGCGATCTCGACGGCGCGCTCGCCGAGCCAGGTCGGGGTGCAGACGCCCGGGTGCTCGTTGGCGAGGTCGCGCGCGGCGACGATGGACTCCGCGACGGCAAGCCCGTGCGCCACGGCGCCGGCTCCGCGAGGCGCGACGATGAGGGCGCGTTCTAGCCGCGTGCGCGGGGGCGTGGCCGGGGCCGACTTGTGCCGGTCGAAGGAGTAGCTCGACAGCAGGAGCCCCTCGGCGAGGTAGCGCGCGGCATCGCCGTCAACACCGGCCACCGCGACGGCTGAGGCCTTGAGCTCCCGCCCGAGCCTGATGGCGCGGGCGGCGACGCGCCGGTGGTCGGTCACGCGCGGATGCTCGCCGGCGCCGATGACGGCGACCCACGGCGCATCGGGGGCGCCCGAGACGTAGATGGCCTGCCCGAGCGCTCCGTCGAACCCGACCCGGTCGGCCTCCGCGATCAGCCTGACGTTGGCATCGTGGTGGAAGGGCAGCGCCGACGCGCCCGCGAAGGGCTGCGTGACAACGGCGACGATCAGGTCGGCCTGGCCGGCGGTTAGGGTGGCAGACGCTTCGATGCGCACGGTTGACATGGGTCCTCTGGCGGTCAGGGGGAGCGGCTCGCGGGCCGGACGGCGCGAGGGTCGTAGCGGCGGCCGTGGGCGGCGATCAAGCGAAGCGACGGCAGGGGCTGGCGAGCTTGGCTGCGAGTTGCGCCCACACGGGCTCCCCGCTAGCTGCGGCAGCCTCGCCGCGCCACGTCAACGGTATGACGTGCCGCCATGACCCAGGAGGCGACGATGTCCGCTGAGAACCAGGTACCCGCTCCCGCCGCCGACGCAGCCTCGGCCACGGAGCCCCCCCGACAGGCCACGGCCGAGTCCGGCAAGGACCAGCTCTGGAGGATCCGCCACTCGACCTCGCACATCATGGCGCAGGCGGTGCTCGAGATCTTCCCCGACGCGAGGCTCGCGATCGGCCCGCCAATCGCCGACGGCTTCTACTACGACTTTGAGCTGCCCCGCGCGCTGACGCCCGACGACCTCGCCGACATCGAGGCCCGCATGGAGCGCATCGTCAAGGGCAACCACGAGTTCAAGACGTGGACCTCGCCGTCGGACGAGGCGCTGCGCTACTTCGGGGAGCGCGGCCAGCTCTACAAGGAGGAGCTGATTGCCGACCTCGCGAGCGACGAGGTGCGCTTCTACCAGCAGGACAGCTTCGTTGACCTCTGCGCCGGCCCGCACGTGCGCCGGACCGGCGAGTGCAAGGCCTTCAAGCTGCTCAAGGTGTCGGGAGCCTACTGGCGCGGCGACTCGAACCGCACGATGCTGCAGCGCATCTACGGCACCGCGTGGAAGAACAAGAGCGACCTGGCGACCTACCTCGAGCTGCTCGAGGAGGCCAAACGGCGTGACCATCGCAAGCTCGGCAAGGAGCTCGACCTCTTCTCGTTCCACCAGGAGTCACCGGGGGCCATCTTCTGGCACCCGCGCGGCTGGCAGGTCTACCGCGGGCTTCGCGACCTGTGGCGCGAGATCCACACCGAGCAGCAGTACGTCGAGATCTGCAACCCGATCATCTACAACAAGAGCCTGTACGAGCAGTCGGGTCACTGGGAGCACTACAACGAGCACATGTTCAAGGTGGAGAGCGAAGGCGAGACCTTCTGCGTCAAGCCGATGAACTGCCCCGACACGATGCTCTTCTACAAGACCAAGAAGCACTCGTACCGGGAGCTCCCGATGCGTGTGTCCGAGGGCCAGATCCTGCACCGGAACGAGGTCTCGGGGGCCCTGAACGGGCTGCTGCGCGTGCGCCAGTTCGCGCAGGACGACGCACACATCTTCGCGACCGAGGAGCAGATCGAGTCGGAGATCACGAACATCGTGGGGATCGTCGAGAAGGTCTACGGGCTCTTCGACCTCGAGTACCGGGTGAAGCTGTCGACGCGCCCCGATGAGTTCATGGGCGAGCCGGCGCTCTGGGACCAGGCAGAGGCGGCGCTCGAGCGTGCGATCCGGGCCAACGACCTCGACTTCACGATCAACCGGGGCGACGGCGCCTTCTACGGTCCCAAGATCGACTTCGACGTGATCGACGCGCTCGGGCGCAAGTGGCAGTGCGCCACGATCCAGCTCGACTTCCAGCTCCCGCGCCGGTTCGAGCTGACCTACACCGACCGCGACAACACGCAGAAGACGCCCATCGTCATCCACCGCGCGGTGTTCGGCAGCATCGAGCGCTTCATCGGCATCCTGATCGAGCACCTCGCCGGCGCGTTCCCGACCTGGCTGGCGCCGGTGCAGGCGGTGCTCCTGCCGATCAGCGACGACCAGGCTGACTACTGCCACCAGGCGGCGGCACGGCTGCGGGCCCGGGGGCTGCGCGTCGAGGTCGACGACCGGAGCGAGAAGCTCGGCTACAAGATCCGTGAGGCGGAGCTCGCCAAGACGCCCTACATGCTCGTCGCTGGGCGCCGCGAGGCGGAGCAGGACAGCTTCTCGGTCCGCAACTTCGCGCATGGCGACCGCGGGGCGATGACCTTCGCCGACATCGAGGCGGAGATCGTCGCGAAGGTGGCGTCGCGCGAGTTCGACGTGAAGCTCAAGAAGATCGCGTGGAACCACGACGAGGCCGACGAGGTCACCCCGACAGGGTACTGATCCCGCGAGGGCCCGGACGCGCGCCGAACCGGACGCGGCGACTCACCAGATTGGCTCGACCTCGATCGTGATGCTGCGGGGCGAGGTCGGGCAGGCCGCCCTGCAGAGCCCGCAGCCGATGCAGGTGCGCGGGTCGATGTAGGGGCGGTTCTGCTCGTCGAGCACGACGACGTCGTCGCGGATTGGGCAGGCCGTGAAGCAGCGCTGGCAGTTGCCGCCCAGCCAGGCGATGCAGGTGTCGCGGTCGAGCACGGCCGTTCCCATGACCACGTCGCGCATGGGGATGACCTTGAGCGCGCCGGTCGGGCAGGCATGCATGCAGTGCGGCCGTGTGCAGACCACGCAGGGTTTGCGGTTGACGTCGAGGAACGGTGTGCCTGCAGCGAGTCCGGCGCTGTCATCGAGCACCTTGATCGCGTGAGGCGGGCAGGCGTCGCCGCAGGCCCCGCAGCGGGTGCAGGCGAGCAGGAACTCAATCTCGCCGACGGCGCCCGGCGGCCGCGAGACCTGCGGGATGAGGCGGCCCCCGACCTCGGCGACGGCGGCCCCGAGCGCGCGCGCCGCCGCCTCCCTCACCTCGGAGCCGCCCAGCCGCAGCAGGTCGCCCCGCGAGATCGGGGTCTTCGGCAGTCCGGGCTTGTCGTGGGGATCCTGCTCGGCCATCGTACCCTCACCGTGCGCGTCGCGCGCGGCTGGTTTCGGTACCGCGCCGGCGTGCGCCTCGCAACCCGTTGCTTCACCGCGTGAATGCCTCGCTGACACTGCTGCTCGTGCGACGGGGCCTGTCGTCGGCCGGCGTGATCGTGGCCGTGGCGGCGCTGGTGTTCGTGCTCGTTCGGGCGCTTCCGGGTGACCCGGTCACGGCGATCCTCGGCGAGCAGGCGGCCGCGGTCGACCGCGACGCGCTCACACGCTGCCTTCGACTCGACGAACCGCTCTGGCGGCAGGCGGTCGGTTACGGA
>JBILLP010000587.1:0-2562 GCA_044376025.1 Bradymonadia bacterium | reverse complement strand
GGGCCTTCCATTGCTCCAGCCAAGCGGGGTCCTGGCTGGCAATCATCGCCTCAAGCGCGTCGGTGGCGCGCTTGGCCTCGGTCTTGTGCAACCATCCGCCGAGGGTGCCCCGGAGCGCCACGAAGGCGGCCTTCGGCACGTCGAGTTCGTCGCGCCCGGCCATCTTCGACTTCAGCGAGGGGCGTACTTCGAGAGCACGCGGTACTTCTTGCTCGCGCCGTACGCGACCTCGACCGTCTGCGAGACCGGCACCGTCCGCTTCGAGATGTAGCAGACGACCGTCTCTTCTTTCTTCTCTGTGGACTGGGCCGAATCGGACATGACTTCACCGTGGTGGGACGCAAACGCAGCGCGCATCTATCCGCCCTGCCCGGGAGGGTCAAGGGCGCGCCCCGAGCGCGTCAGTACTGCGCGCTCACCCTGAAGAAGACCCCCGACGAGTCCCGGTCGAAGTCACCGAGCTCGTCCTCGGCGAAGCGCGTGAAGTTATAGCCCAGCCCGAGCCGCACGTACTCCGCGAGGATGTAGTTCAGCTCGAGCAGCGTCCCGTGCTGCCAGTCCCCGGTCAGGGTCTGGTGCAAGAAGCGGTACTCCACACCGGCGTCCCACTTCTTCGAGAGGTGGTAGTTCAGCCGGTTCACCCACAGCACGAGGTCGTTCTCCGCGACCGGCAGGTTCTCGACGTCGAGCCTGATGTGCCGCCATGCCCCCTTCTCGACGAGCTGGAGGTTCCACGGAAGCTCGAAGACAGGCGAGAACGAGGTCACGTGGCTGGACTCGCGCGTGCGCTCCCCAAGCTCCAGGCCGTAGGGGGCCACCTCTTCGAGGTAGGTGTACTTGAACAGGATGTTCAGCCAGTCGGTGTCCGCCGGCCTGAAGGCTGCCCCGACGCCGGTCTGCATGTCGCGGGACTCCTCGCGGCGGAGCGTCGTATTCTCGGTGGTCTCGAGGTCGAACCGACCGAACAGCGTCCAGTCCCGGTCGATGTTCCACACTGCTGTGTTCATGAAGGCGAGCTGGCGACGGTCACCGAGTGCAGACGTCGCGTCGCGGCAGAGCGAGGGGTTGCCGTCGAGGTCACCACCGAGGCAGGGGTTGGCGCCCTGGTAGCCCATCGGGCCGGACTCCCACCGCGCCTCCGCGGTCCCCCGGATGGAGAGGCGCTCGGGCTGAGCCCACGTCCAGCCGAGGCTGGCCGCGTCGCGCGTGTGCTCGCTCTCGTTCGCCTGCGTGACCGCCGTCTGCGACCGCTCGTAGCCGACGTCGAGCGAGAGGCGGTCGGTGACCTGCCAGGTCCTCGCCAAGCCGATCAGCGCGCGGTCGCGGGCCGCGCTCACGCCCGACTCCGCCTGGTACTCGGTGTAGGCTCGGCCGCGGCCGTCCTCCCCGAACCGCTGCTCGCCGCCCACCACCGTGCTCGAGGCCGCGCCGTGGTTGTCCCGGTACGAGGTCAGCCGCTGTTGCACGTACACCGTCGAGTCGTCACCCATTTCTGACCGCATGCCGAGCAGCGTCGAGTTCTCCCCCGAGTAGCGGAAGCGTTCGGTCGCCGTGAGCTCGGTCGACTGCGTGAGCTGGTAGCCCGCGCTCAGCGACGAGATGAAGCGGTCATCGAACCGTGTCTCCGAGCTCACGTCGGCGCCACGGATGAGCCTGGTGTCGTTCCCCGCGACGATGACCTCCTGCTCCACACCGAGACGCAGCCGGTCGCCGAGCCTGAAGGCGATCCCGGCCTTGGCGACGTCGGTCGAGCCTGCGACCGACAGCCGCGGGTCCTCGTTGAGGTTGTGCTGGTAGCCGAGCTGAATCCCGACGCGGTCCACGGTGTACTCGTACTGCCCGGTGGCCGACGTCCGGGAGATCTCGACCGTGTCGAGCGAGGTGATCGTGGTGAGGTCCTCGACCCGGCTCAGCACGTTGTCGTAGCGGAACCCGAGGCGGTTGCGGTCGTTGAGCAGCCAGGTCGATGCCACGCCCGCCTTGGTCTCGCCCTGCGAGAGGATGGTGCCGTTCGAGAAGAAGCCGCGACCCTGGTTCGAGTAATAGGCCTCGGTACCCCACAGCTTCGAGGACTCGCTCTCGATGACGTCGGCAAGCTCGAACCTGCCACGGACCATGACAGCCTCGCCGTCGTCGTCGGTGCCCTGGATCAGCCTGAAGGGCGAGAACCTCAGACCGCCATCGTCGCTGTACGCGGAGCCTGCGTCCTGGCTCTCGCTCGCTGCATACTCGAAGTCGAGGCGGGTCGAGTCGGTCGGGCCGACGCCGGCCTGCACGGACCAGAGCTTGTAGTTCGGGCCCGATGCCCGGTTCTCCTCGACGACGCCGCCGCCGAGGGTAACCCAGTCGGCAATCGTCTCGCGGGCCTGGGCGCCGTACGAGAGGTCTCCCGGCGTCGATGACCCCTCATGGTCGTAGGCAACCTCGACGTAGAGCGGATGCCCCGCGAGCGTCGACCGCGTGGTCTGGTACCCGCCGAGCGCCGTCGAGTCGTCGACCAGCGAGGGGATCGGCCGCTTGAACACGATGCGACCCTCGCTGTACCGGATTGTGTAGTCGGCG
>JBILLP010000114.1:0-8404 GCA_044376025.1 Bradymonadia bacterium | reverse complement strand
GATCCAGCAGGCGGCGAGCTGAGGCGGGGGGGTGACCATGTCGAGGAGCTCCGTCGACATGCGGGTGCGGGTCGTGGGTATGCGGCGGTGAGGTTGGGCTTACGTCCGTCCAGAATCCGACCGATGACGGTCCGCGGAGGTGCACCATGCGCAGCATTCGAGTCTCTGAGAACGTTGTCCCGGTCAGTGAGTTCAAGGCGCAGGCCGCGGACTGGCTGAAGACGATCGCTTCGTCGGATGCGCCCGTCGTTGTGACCCAGAACGGTCGACCGGCTGCCGTGATGCTCTCGCCCAAGGCCTACGACGCCCTGACGGAGCAGGCGCGATTCGTCGCGGCGGTCAACGAGGGGTTGGCGGACGTTGACGCAGGGCGTCTCATCGACCACGACGCGGTCACGGCCCGGCTTCGAGCACGGTTCGGTGGTTGATGGCCGGCAAGAACGCTGCGTAGCCGAGTATTCGTCGCTTTGCGGGGGATGGTGCTGACTCCCTGTGCCCTGGAGCCCACGCGCCTGCGCCCTTGTTCGCACGTGTCGCTTGACGCCGCCCCCGGTGGCGGGCACGTTATCTGGGTCCGTCGAACAGAGGGACTGCTCGGCAACGGTCGCCCAGGTGGGGGCCGCGAGCGGTTCCCCTCTCCGTTCCGCGGGTCCGGATAACACCGCGTCCGGGGTGAAGTGCGGGTCCGCAGAAGACAGTGTTAGGCGTCACAGTACAACACTCGTGGCATTCCCATCGATAGAAAAGACCGCGGCTCTGCTCTTCACGTTGGCATCGGCAGGAGTTGGTGCCTTTCAGATTGCACTCGCATTCGGTGCTCCTTGGGGCGAGTTCACCCTTGGAGGGCGGTGGAGAGGACGCCTTCCAATGCTGGTCCGCTTCGTCCCACTTCTTTCGCTACTGCTCCTCACTTGCTTCAGCGCGGTCATCTTGGCCCGTTCCGGCTTTGGGGTTCCCCTTGCTCAACAGCACTCCCAATCACTTTGCTGGGTTGTGGTTGGCTATTGCGCCCTGGGCAGCATTGCGAACGCTGTCACTCCAAGTAGGCGCGAGCGGAAGCTATGGCTTCCTGTCGTCCTCTGCATGCTTGCTCTGAGCCTGGTGGTTGCAACATCCTGAACCAGCCCACTTCACATCGGGCACAGTGCCGCCTAACCCCTCGCTCAAGCTGACCCTCCACGGCAGGTGCTGGAGGCCGGGTCTGAGCCACCTGTACTATCGTCGCGTACCGGGCTTACAAGTCCTGCCTCCGCGGGCAGGTTACCTCGAACGTTGGGCATCAGGAGTGTAGATGACTGGATCGCTGCGTGAACTTCTACTTGAGCTCGAACAGTTTGGCGCAAGCAACGATGGAGCTACTCCCGACCGGCCTCGGCGCATGCTGAATATCACCCGAGATACCGGAGAGTTTCTCTCCGTCCTCGTGCGGGCAACGAATGCGAGGCGTGTGCTTGAGATAGGCACTTCAAACGGCTACTCAACCATCTGGTTGGCTTCCGCAGCCAAAGCGGTCAATGGGCTTGTGACTACCGTTGAGCTATCGGACTTCAAGGTGTCATTGGCAGCGAAGAACTTCGAGCGCTCGGGGCTTTCGCACTACATAAGTCAGGTGCATGACGAAGCGGGCGCGATACTCAAGGGCTGTCAAGATTCGAGTTTTGATCTTGCCTTTCTCGATTCGGAGCGCTCTGAGTATCTGGCGTGGTGGCCCGACATAAAACGAGTTCTCCGCAATGGCGGGTTGCTGGTAGTCGATAACGCCACTTCCCATCCAGCCGAACTAGCGTCGTTTGTGGAAGCGGTCTCTAACGACCCGGATTTCACCACTTGCACTGTGCCACTTGGTAATGGTGAATTCTTGGCTACTCGGGTGGCTCGGTGCCAATGACGCCCAACAAGTCCGTCAACGGGATGCCAAAATGCTGCGCATTTTGGTCCCCTCTGCTGCGCTCCGGCGCCCGTTACGTCCAACGTTGTGTGCTTTGCTAGCCTCAGGAGGCTTTCCCCGTTCTTGGGCTTGCGGCTGCGGCGAACCGTCGGGCATCACAAACCCATTCACCCGCTCTTCTCGAGGCGCCGACCATGCAACACTCCCGAACCGCAACCGCCCCGGTCCATGATCTGGTGCTCGTGAAGAGCGCGACGGTGCCGCTGTCGACAGCTGCGTGTTTTCGCCTCTTCGTGGAGCCGGCAGGCCTCGAGTCGTGGCTCTGCGAGAAGGCCAACGTCGAAGCACGGGTTGGCGGCCGGTACGAGCTCTTCTGGGAGCCCGGCGATCCTGAGAACAACAGCACGGTCGGGTGCCGCATCACCGCCTGTGCGCCGGAGCGGGTGCTGGCCTTCGAGTGGCGGAGTCCCAGGCAGTTCAAGTCCTTCGCCAACGCGGCGGATCCCCTGACCCACGTCGTGGTGGCCTTTCACGCAGTCCCGGGCAGCACGACGGTAACCCTCGTGCACAGTGGCTGGCGCTCCACCGCGGAGTGGCAGCAGGCGGCGGCATGGCAAAGCACCGCCTGGGACCATGCGATGCAGGCGCTTCAGGCTCGTGCGCTGCGTCCGATGTCTCCGAGCGGCAGCTGCAGGACGTGGTCGTAGAGAAGGACCAACGCACAGAGTGCCTGGTTCTGCGTCGACTCCGCGACGTGCTCCTGCACAGCGAGGTGTTCGAGGAACGCGACCACGTCTGGAGGGCGGAGCTCCGCCAGGTGGGTCTTGCCGTGAGACAGGATGTGGCTCTGGGTCCTGGCAACGCAGGCAGCGGTGGAGGCCTCGCTGCGGTGGCGGAGTGGGAGGCTGTGTCGGACTTGGTCAAGGAGTCTCATGTCTGGCACCTATGGTGGCGGGTTGGCCGGCCGCCGCGTGGGGAGTCGCTGGGGTCGACGCATAGAGGTATTCGTCGCTTTGCGGGGGTTGGTGTGCTGACGAACGCGAATCGCGGACTCGGGTCGGTCGAGTTGCCGCGTCGTCCGCTGAACGACGTCATCATGGAGTGCGCGCCGCCGAGCGCGTCCATCTCACACCCGTCGCTGTTGATCCGCATCAACCGGCAGTTCGAGTACGGCATGAGCGCCCAAGCGCTGTATGAGAACACGCGCGGCATCTCGGTGATCGGCAACCGTCGGCAGCGAGCGAAGCTCGCGATGCCCGTGTACGCAAGAGTAATCCGTGAGGTATACGAGATCGAATCGTGGCATCGCGCCGGGTCCACGCATTGCTCGACTCGGAACCGGCGCGAGCTCGCGCAGCAGTGCTCGCGCCGCTGGGAGTTCGTGGGTGACGTGGCAGCGGAGGCGACACGCAACATGTACGTGGGCTACTTCGTCCAGGATCTCTTCAGACCTGGACAGCAGAGTCCCGTAGTCGGGGTCGGACTGGAGTGAACCGCTGTGGTGCGAATCAGCACTTTCTGCTGACGGCACAAGTGGTGTACGCTGCGAACGGCGGCGGCATAGGGCCCCTCCGCAAAGGTGAACACGTAACGCCACACCACCCGTCATGCTCGCACTACTCGGCGCTGTTCTCACAATCTGCCTCGGCTTGTTCGGTGCGCTCTCGCCTCGTCGAGCCGCAGCCTTTGTCGGTTTGTCGCCCATGGGCGGTCTCGGCCTCTCAGAGGTACGCGCGACGTACGGCGGGCTGTTCGTGGCAATGGGTGGTACATGCCTCTACCTGCAGGACCAAAACGCCTACTTCGTGGCAGGTGCCGCCTGGGTTGGCGCTGCTGCGTTGCGGATCCCTTCACTGTTCATCGACAAGGGCAGCTTCCCCAAAGCACTTGGCGGCGCAGCAATCGAACTGGGCATCGGCCTCTTGCTCCTCACGGGAGCGGCCTGATCCCTCGTTCAACTGGACATTCCTCGGCGTCGCTGCGCCGGGCGTGCTTGCATTCTCGCTCGGCTTGGCCACTCTGGCGCACGCGAGGTAGCTCGAACCCTGCCTCGCTACCAGGGCGCTCCCTGCTGGTCGCCACACCTCCGGTTCGTTCCCCGCGCACCGTCGAGAGAGACAAGATGAGGATCGAAGGCGTCCCGTTCGGCCTCACAGACTGGACCGCCGTTCCCGAAACGGTTCACCCCGGCAGCTCCGGAGTCGCCCGCTGGCGCACCGTGCTGGCTGGCAACGTGCGCATCCGCATGGTCACGTACTCGCCGGGCTACCGGGCAGACCACTGGTGCTCACGGGGTCACGTCCTCCTCGTGCTCGACGGCGTCCTCGTGACCGAGGTCCAAGGTTGCTCTGCCTACACCCTCACGGCGGGCATGTCCTACCAGGTCTCTGACGACGTCGCGCCGCACCGGTCGTCCACCGAAACAGGTGCGCGCCTGTTCATCGTCGACTGACGGTGCCCACCAGGGCGCCACACCGCGGCCTGGCCTTGCGTTGCAGTGGACGCGCCGCGAGGGCAGGTCGCCCACGGCACCGCCCCCGACCAGCGCGCCTCGACGCGCGAGCTCGTCGCGTGGATCCTCCCCTTCGTGCTGCGCCACCGCGCCCGCACGGCGCTGGCGGCAGGCAGAACACCCCCCTGTCGAGCCGCTTGGTCAGCAGCACCAGGCCACCCGACTGCCACGTCAGCACCCGCGCCTTGTGCCGGCGACGCGACACGAACACAAACAGATGCCCCGAAAACGGGTCCTCGCCCGCCGCACGCACCGGCATCGACAACCCGTCGAATCCACGTCGCCCATCGACCGGCTCGCGCCACAAGAGCACCCGAGCCGACGCCGGCAGCGAGCTCAATCCGCCACCAGCTCTCGCAGCCACGCCGCCGGAGGCAGCGACGACAACCGAACCACCGAGCCAGAACCAAACGTCACCGTCACCTCACACCCAAGTGACCAGCCGGTCTGCTCGGGGGACACCAACTCGACGAACCCCGCATCCACCGCCGAGCTCCCGACAGTGGCGTCCGCCGCAACGGTCTGCCGCCGCCACAGTCGCCAGCGCAACGTCGCCACCGAGACGCCCCAACTCCGCGCAAATCCCGCCACACTCAACCCCGACGCGTCGTACGCCGACGGAATCCGCTCCCACTCAGCCGCCGTTCGCCTCAACATCGCGCCACTCCATCATCGCAGGTTCACCACCCTCACGCGGCCGACGCATCGCAGATTCCGTCACCCCGGCAATAACGGGAGGTTCTGACAGGTTACTGTGTGACAGCACCCGACGCGCCGCAGGGTGCGGGCGTCTGGGCTCATGGCAAGCTTGTGGATGACCTACGCAGAGCAAAGGAACATGGCAGACAGTATGTCGTTGAGAATGCTCTTGAAGTGCAAGAGTCATGATCCTACAGGCGAGCGGCTGCGACGCGATGAAGCCGCGTCGCGCCCCTCACTTCTACGTTAGGCGTCATGTCTGCGACTGCCACTGTCGACCCGCTCATCGCAGCGAGACTCGGGTTTCCAAAGCTCCGCTACGTGTTCGTAGAACTCGAGCGCCGCTGGGTTTGCACGGCGCTCCCCACGGAACTCATTCTTGAGACCGTGCACATCTCCGACCTGTATGTCAGAGGCAGCAACCTCCGGTTGAGGGAGGAAAGGTCGCTATCCGGTCAGGCACCAATGCTCCGGATTTCGCGGAAGGTGGACGTTGATGACAGCACTCGGCTGATCAGTTCAATCTATCTCCAAGAAGCAGAGTTCGGGATGCTGAAGAGCGTGCTGGCTGGCGATCGACTCAGCAAGCGAAGGAACCGTCTGGTCGCCTCTGGGGATGTGGTCCTGGCGGTCGATGAATTTGCCGGGCCTCTCGCTGGTTTGATGCTGCTCGAAGCGGAGTTTACGACAACAGACGCGATGCGGAACTTTGCTGCACCTTGGTTTGCTGGCCCAGAAGTGACAAGTGACCCGCAGTTCACCGGGGGATTCCTTTCGTCCCGAGGGCTTCCCTCTCCCGGTCTGCCAGGAGTCGAGCGATGACGCCTGATCCCTCGTTCAACTGGACATTCCTCGGCGTCGCTGCGCCGGGCATCCTTGCATTCGTGGCGCGCCTCCGCAGGCGGCTTCGCTCGAACCTCGACAGCAGCGCACCTGTGCAAGCCCGCCAGGTGCTGGTATCCGAGCTCTCTGTGGCTGGTTCCCGTCGCTCGTGGTGGGCTGAATGAGCAAGCGTGGAGCGTGAAGAACGATGAATGACTCTTCGGTGCCTCAGGGTCGGCTCTACGACGCCATCGTGATTGGCGGCGGTCTGGCCGGGTTGTCGGCCGCTCGGCGGTTGCGGGCTGCCGGGGCTTCGGTTGTCGTGCTCGAAGGGCGGAGCCGAGTCGGTGGCCGTGTTCAGTCGCTGCGCCTCGGGAGCGGCCACACGATCGACCTCGGGGCGCAGTTTATCGGCGATGCCCAGCGACGCATCTCCGCGCTCGTTGATGAAGTAGGACTCACCCGCGTCGCTCCGCATGCTGTCGGGAACGACATGTTCAAGCTGTCGTCCGATGGCGAAACGGTGTTCAGGCGAAGCAACGGGCTGCCGCTTTCGCTCCTCGGCCGGCTGGACGCGCTTGTGGCCATGTTGAGGCTCAGCCTCAGACTTCGGTCGTTTCGCAACGATGGCGAGCGGCTGGACGCCGTGTCGGCAGCGCAGTTCGTACGGCAGATGACCGTCACCCGGCCGACGGCTGACCTCCTCGCGGCCTACGCCGAGGGGGAGATGTGCGCGTCGCTCGACGATGTGTCGGCCTATGAGCTCCTCGATCAGGTGGCATCGACCGGAGACGTCAACGGTGAGGCGAACTCTGCCCAGTGGTATCTCGCCGAAGGCACCGCGCCGCTGGCGGATCATCTCGCCGCGGGGCTCGGTGACGCGCTCCTGCTCAACGCCCCTGTAACCGGTATCGAGGCGCACGGCGATTGGGTGACCGCCACCGCTGCGAGCGGCGTCTACCGCGGTCGGCACCTTATCGTCACGGTGCCGCCCCAGCTCTACGGCCGGATCGGTTTGCTACCGTTGCTGCCCGCGGAGCGGCTGCCGGTCATCGGAGACTACAAGCAGGGTCACGTCATCAAGACGATCCTGGTCTTTGAGAGGCCGTGGTGGCGCGACATCGGGGCCTCTGGGCGTGCCTTCGGCGCGGGGGGCCTCTTCAACCAGGCGTTGGACAGTTCGCCGGCGGATGGCAGTGTTGGGATCCTCGTGGTGTTCGCGACCGCCGCCTGTGCGCTCCGGCTCCGTCACGCTGCGACCGAAGGCGAGCGCATCGCCCGTGCCGTCGAGTGGCTCACGACGCTGAGCGGACGGGCTATCCCGGAGCCCCTCGCCGCGCGTTCGGTGGACTGGAACGCCGACCCCTTCTCGCTCGGTGGCTACGCCAGTCGAAGGGGCATCGGAGGTTGGCGCGCGACGGCAGACTTGTTCACCCCGGCGCAGCGGGTTCACTTCGCGGGGACAGAGACGGCGGGGGCGTGGCGCTCGTTCATGGAGGGTGCGCTTCAATCCGCCGAGCGGGTGTCGGATGAGGTACTCACCGATCTTGCCCCGGGCGTCGGCCGGTAGCGGATGGAGCGAGCTGCGCCATGCGGGTCTTTCTGTGAACCACGATGCAGCGCCGGAGCCAGGCCGCGTTAGCTGCCGGTGGGGACGTTGCGCTGGCAGCTGTACGCACCCCCCGCTCCTCGAAGCTCACCCCGGATGGCCGTGACCGTCGAGATTCATCACCTCGACACGCTGCTCGACCAGCGTGCCAACTTCGCGGCGAGCGGTCTCCAACTCGTAGCGAATCTGGAGGTTCATCCAGAACTCGCCTGTCGTCGAAAAGCAGCGGGCCAGGCGCAGGGCGGTATCGGCCGTGATGCCGCGGCGCTCCAGGACAAGGTCGTTCACGCGGGCGGGCGTGACGCCTAGGCGACGCGCAAGGGCATTCGACGAAAGCCCGAGTGGATGCATGAACTCTTCGCGGAGGATCTCGCCGGGGTGGATCGGGGGCAGCATTGAGAGAGACATACCTACTCCTGTATATTTGATCAGCTCACGATAATCGTCAATCTCAACGTCTTCGGCACCGTCGTTCCAGCGGAAGCAGATTCGCAACTGATCATTGATGCGAATGCTGTAGTGTCCGTCGCGATCGCCACGAAGTCGCTCGAGCCGATTCCCCGGGGGGCTCCGCAGATCTTCGACGCGGTGAGCAGCCGCGATCATCTCGAGCTTTCGGCGAGCGGAGGACTCGAAGCTCGTGAACGCCGCAACGCGGACCCCGGCGAAGAGATTTTGCGTTTCGTGACATCGGAAGCTTCGTATCAATGCGATCTTGGGGCGTGGGACGGCATCGTCCGAATCGACGACGGGAACAAGACCATATCGCATAGCGGTATGTGTCAACCACTGCTCGCCAGCCGGCCCGCCTCACCCGTCGAACCGGCGAGCCGGCGACGCGTTTGACGACCCGCTCCCAGCGCTGCCGACCCTC
>JBILLP010000586.1:0-2567 GCA_044376025.1 Bradymonadia bacterium | reverse complement strand
CCGGACGCTGCCTGCCGCCGAGGCGCTGGCGGCCGCCGGGGTCGAGCCGTGGCGCCTCACCTACAAGGAGGGGCTTGCGCTGCTCAACGGGACCCAGGCGATGACGGCGCTCGGCCTCGAGGCGCTGCTCCGGGCCGAACGCATGCTCGACGTCGCAGACGCGGCCTGCGCACTCTCGCTCGACGCCGTCGGCGGCCGGCTCGAGGCCTTCGACCCGCGCATCCAGGCGATCCGTCGGCGGCCGGGCCAGGTCGCCTCGGCCGCGAGGGTCCGGGCGCTGTGCGTAGGCTCCGAGCTGGCCGGGAGCGCACCGGGTGAGGTCGAGGGCAAGCGGGAGTTCGTGCAGGACGCCTACTGCCTGCGCTGCGCCCCGCAGGTCCACGGCGCCGCGCGCGACGTGCTCTCCCACGTGCTCGAGGTGCTGCTCACCGAAGCGCGCGCGGTGACCGACAACCCGCTGATCTTCCCCGACGAGGGGGAGATCCTCTCAGGCGGGAACTTCCACGGGCAGCCTGTTGCGATGGCGCTCGACTACCTCAAGATCGCGCTCACCGACCTCGCGAGCATCTCGGAGCGTCGCACCGCCCGGCTCGTCGACCGGGCCGCCAATGAGGGGCTCCCCGCCTTCCTGGTGCGAAACCCCGGCCTCAACAGCGGCTACATGATCCCGCAGTATGTGGCGGCGGCCCTCGTCGCGGAGTGCAAGACGCTCTCCGTGCCCGCCAGCGTCGACACGATCCCCACGTCGGCGAACATGGAGGACCACGTCTCGTTCGGTCACCATGCCGGACGACAGGCGCTGCGGATCCTGGAGCAGCTCGAGCAGGTGCTTGCGATCGAGCTCATGGTCGCGGCCCAGGCGGTCGACCTCCGGGCGCCGCGTCGGCCCGGCCATGGCAACGCCTTTGTCCATGCCCAGATCCGGGCCGTGGTGCCCTTCCTCGAGGAGGACCGCTACCTGGCGCCCGAGCTGGCCTCGATGCTGGAGCTCGTGCGGGAGCGGCTGCGGATCCCGGAGCTGGCACAGCCCTGACTAGCGTCGCGCCAGCCTGAGCAGCTCGATGGCATCGGTCCAGGCGAGCTCGTGCTGCACTCCGCCGAGCTCCTTGATGCCCACGGTGCCTGCCTCCGCCTCGCGCAGCCCGAGGATGGCCAGGTGGCGCGCGCCGATGGACTCCGCATGCTTGAACTGCCGCGGCAGCTTGGTGACCTCGGGGTAGACGTCGACCTTGAGTCCCTGCTCGCGCGCCTGACGGGCGAAGGTGAGCACGGCAGCGACCGCTGCGGGAGCGTTGTCGAGCTGGCTCACCAGCAGGTCGGGAGCCAGACCCACTGGCGGAAACAGCCCCCGCTCCTCCATGAGGAGCACGAGCCGCTCGAAGCCGAGTGCGAAGCCGACGGCCGGGATCTGCTGACCGCCGAACATGCCGATGAGTCCGTCGTACCGCCCGCCGCCGCCGACCGAGCCGGCGAGGCCGGGGAGCGTGATCTCGAAGATCGGGCCGGTGTAGTAGGATAGCCCGCGCGCCAGCGTCAGGTCGAAGGCGACCCTGCCGGCCCGCAGCGGAGCGGCGTCAAGCATCGCCAGCAGCTGCCGGAGCGTCTCGCAGCCGGCGGTACCCGATGGCGACAGGCCGTCAAACCGGGCTGCGGCGTCATCGAGCGAGACGCCGGGCTCGAGCAGCGGCTCAAGCATCGACCAGCCGCGCGCATCGAGGCCGAGTGCCTCCAGCTCTCGCCGGACGCCGTCACGCCCGATCTTGTCGAGCTTGTCGATGATCGTGATGACGGCGATGCCCCGGTCGGGTGCGAGCCCGAGCAGCTCGACGACGCCGGTGAGCACGCGCCGGTCGTTCACGCGGACCACGAAGTCGTCGAAGCCGAGCGCGGCGAGGGCGCCCGAAACGGCGGAGATCACCTCGTACTCCGCCAGCAGTGAGGTCGTGCCGGCGAAGTCGACGTCACACTGGTAGAACTCCCGGAGCCGGCCACGCTGGGGCCGGTCGGCGCGCCAGACCGGCTGCATCTGGTACCGCTTGAAGAGCCGCGGCAGCTTGGCGTGGTGCTCGGCGATGACCCGCGCCAGCGGCACGGTCAGGTCGTAGCGCAGCCCGAAGTCGGCGAGGTCACCCTGACCGTCTGCGAGGGCACGGTCGAGTGCCTCCCCGCGCTTCATGACCTTGAAGAGCAGCTGGTCTCCCTCATCGCCGTACTTGCCGAGCAGGACGTCAAGGCGCTCCATGGCGGGCGTCTCGAGGGGCATGAAGCCATGGACCTCGTAGACGGCCCGGATCCTGTCCATGACAAGCCGGCGTCGCGCGACGGTCTCAGGCAAGAAGTCGCGCATGCCGGGGGGCGGAGAGGTCACGACGGCCATCGGGCTTGTCCTGGATGCGGGGGGCTGCGCCAGCGGCGCGGGCGTGGCGCGACGGCCGCGTCAACGCTCAGCGCTCAGCGCCGTGCGAGCGCGCCGTCGGGGGTGAAGGTGTACTCCCAGCCGAGCCGGGGCTGCAGCACCGTCGACCACGCGGCGACGGGCCAGCGGGCCTCGGCGAGCCGCTCAAGCA
>JBILLP010000113.1:0-8414 GCA_044376025.1 Bradymonadia bacterium | reverse complement strand
CGACGCCAGACGCGGTCGAGGACACGGGCGTGGTGGACACGACGCCAGACGCGGTCGAGGACACGGGCGTGGTGGACACGACGCCAGACGCGGTCGAGGACACGGGCGTGGTGGACACGACGCCGGATGACGTCGAGGACACCGGCGTGGCGGACACGACGCCGGATGCGGTCGAGGACACCGGCATCGTCATCGACCTACCGACCATCGACCCGACGACGCTGAGCGGCCCGCCCTACCTGATGTGGGTCACGCAGACCGGGGTCTCGGTGCGGTGGGAGACGTCGGCGGCGACGGTGGGTCGGGTGTACTGGGGCCTTCAGCCGGGGTTCTTTGACGGCGTGGTGACCGAGTCGAGCGCGCGGACCACGCACGAGGTCAGGCTCGAGGGGCTGCCGGTCGGCACGACGATCTACTACGCGCCGGCGTTCGACGCGGTGGTCGTCCCGACCAAGAGCTTCAGGACCGCGCCGAGCGAGGACACGGGCGACTTCTCGTTCGTGGTGTGGGGAGACAACCAGGATGGCCCGGCGAACTTCAGGGTGATGACGCCCAGGATGGCGGCGCTCGACCCCGACTTTGCGATGTCGTCGGGCGACTGCGTGCAGAACGGTACACGCGGCGAGTACCGCAGCCAGCTCCTCGCGCCGCTGACGGCGCTCGCGTCGTCGGTTCCCTTCCTGGTCGGGGCCGGCAACCATGAGCGCTACTCCGACGCGGGAGCGGCGCTGTTCAACGAGTACATGTCGCAGCCGGGCGATGAGCACTGCTTCGGCTGGCGCTACGGCACGCTCTATGTGCAGTTCATCGACACCGAGCTCTCGGTCGACCCCGGCAGCGCGCAGCGGAGCTGCATCGAGGATGGGCTTGGCTCCGACCTCGCGCAGTCGGCGACGTGGCGGGCGGCGATCTTCCACAAGCCGCCGCGCATCGAGTACTGGTTCGGCGGCGCGCTGGCCTTCACCGACTCGATGGAGGCTCCGCAGGTCAGGGAGCAGCTCGAGCCGCTGCTGGAGTCGTTCGGGGTGCAGATTGTCTTCAACGGGCACAACCACCTCTACGCACACACACCGACCACCGACGGCGGCATCACCTGGGTGACCACCGGCGGCGCGGGCGGCTACCTCGACCAGCAGTCGTTCATCTGGCGGGTGGGTGACTGGCCCGAGATCGCGACGCAGATCTCGGAGTTCCACTTCTTGCAGGTGCAGGTCACGCCCGACGACATGACGGTGCGGGCGATCTCGCGGAGCGGTTCGCTGCTGCACACCTTCTCGATCGCGCCCTGAAGGGTGTCAGTCGCCGGCGGGGTCGGCGGGGGGCGTGTTCGCCGGCCGTGAGCTCCACCAGCGCTCGACGAGGTCGAGATCCTGGGTTCGTCGCGCCTCGGGCAGCGACTTGATGAAGCGCTTGCCGTAGGGGCGTGTCAGCAGCCGGCTGTCGAGGATGGCGACGATGCCGACGTCGTCGCGGTGCCGGATGAGGCGGCCAAAGCCCTGCTTGAGCGCTACGACCGCGGCGGGCACCTGGTACTGGGCGAAGGCGTTGCCGCCGTTGTTGTCGAGCACCCTGCAGCGCGCCCTGACGAGCGGGTCCGAGGGGCTGGCGAACGGCAGCTTGTCGATGACCACGAGCGAGAGCGCCTCTCCCTGCACGTCGACGCCCTCCCAGAAGCTCGAGGTGGCAAACAGCACCGAGTGGGTGTCGCGGCGAAAGGCCTCGAGCAGGGCGGCGCGTCCCATCTCTCCCTGCAGCAGGCACCGGTGCCCGATGCGCGGGGCGATGAGCTGGTAGGCCCGGTTCATGTTGCGGTGGCTGGTGAACAGGCAGAAGGCGCGTCCCTCGGTGATGTTGAGCAGCCGCTCGAGCGTGGGCGCGACCTTCTCGACGAACAGCGGGTCGTTGGGCTCCGGCAGGTCGGGAGGCACGAACAGCAGTGCCTGCTTCATGTAGTCGAAGGTGGCGGGGAGCGTGCGGGCCGGCGTCTCAGGAGGCAGCCCGGTGCGGGCGCGGAAGAAGTCGAAGCCGCCATCGGTCGAGAGCGTCGCCGACGTGAAGACTTGTGTGGCGCAGACGCGGAGCAGCGTGCGCTTGAAGAGCTTGCTGACGTCGATCGGGAAGGCCGACAAGAAGACACCGCGGTTGCGGGTCTCGGCGACGTAGACCAGCTCGGGGGCGGAGCGCTCTGCGAGCATCGACAGCTCGTTGGCGAAGGTGGTGACGCGCACGGCGAGCTTCTGGCCGGCCTCACCGAGCGCAGACTCTGCCTCGATGCGGGCGGTGAGGGCTGACAGGGCGGCCTCTGCGGCGGGCAGGGCCATGAGCGCGGCGTGGCCATGCTCGGTCGCCGCCATGTCGGCCCAGTCGCCGCGGGTCTCGTTGGGGGGCAGGGCCCGGGTGACGGCGGCGAGGAAGGCGCCGACGGCGTCGCGGGCGGCATCGCCCAGGGCGCGGAGCGCGCGGTCATCGCGCTTGTCGCGCTCGAAGGTCCGGATGATGTCGCCGACGAGGTCGGAGAGCCGCCAGGTCGAGATGTGTGTGCCGAAGAACGACGAGGCGATGTCCTCGAGGTGGTGGGCCTCGTCGAAGACGACGGCGTCGTAGGGCGGCAGCAGCCCCATGTCCTCGCCTTCGCGGAGCGCGAGGTCGGCAAAGAAGAGGTGGTGGTTGACGACGATCAGGTCGGCGTTGGCGGCGGCGGTGCGCGCCTTGACGACGAAGCAGTCCTGGTGGTTCGGGCACTCGCGGCCGAGGCACTGCTCGGCGTTGGCGGAGAGGTCGGCCCAGGTGGGGAAGTCGTCGGGCAGCTCGGTGAGCTCGGCGCGGTCGCCGGAGCGGGTCGACAGGGCCCAGCGCGAGATGGCGGGCCAGTAGTGTCGGTCCTCGGGCTTTCGGAAGCGGGGCTCCTGCTCGAAGCGCTCGTAGCGGTGGATGCAGAGGTAGTTCTGTCGTCCCTTGAGGTAGACGGCGCGGAAGGGGCGGGGAACCACGTTGCGAAGCAGCGGGAGGTCCTTCTGGATGAGCTGGTCCTGCAGGGTCTTGGTGGCGGTCGAGACAAGGGTGCGGCGACCCGACAGGATCGCGGGGACCAGGTAGGCGACGGTCTTGCCGGTGCCGGTCGCGGCCTCGATGACGGTCCGCTGCTTCTCGTCGAAGGCCTCCGCGACGGCGAGGGCCATCTCGATCTGGGCGGGGCGGGGCTCGAAGCCCGGGAGCCGGGAGGCGAGCCAGCCGTCGGGGCCGAACACCTTGAGGATTTCGTCGCGGACCGGCATCGGCTGTCGAGGGTAGCGGCGCGATCGGGCGGTGCAATGGCGATGCGAGGCGCGCGTCGTCATGCGCCGTGTTGCGGGTGCCGCTGTAGACAAGCCCAAGGGTGCGTGATAGCAGCCGCGCCGCCTTCGCAGGGGGTTCTCCGTGCTGATTGACCTTCATACCTATTCTCGCCCGTCGGGCGGTCCGCCGGCCGACAAGGCCGCCGCAGACGCCCGGGCTGCCGGCCTCGACGCCGTGCTCTTCGCCGACCGTGAGGCCTCCGCCGCGTCGGCGCGTTCGATCCTCAAGGGCGAGTTCGAAGGCATCGGCGCCTTCGTGGGCGTCGAGATCGCAACGCGGGGTGGCGATGCCATCCTGATCGTGCCCGACATCGACCCGTTCTACACCCGCGAGGAGTGGCGCGAGCTGTCGGCCTTTGGCCGCCCGACGCTCGAGGCGGTGCTCGATCTCGCGGACCGCGAGGGTGGCGTGGTGCTGCTGGTCCACCCGTATGATCGCAACCGCAAGTCGAGCCCGCGTGACCGCATGTTCGCGCACGACCGGGTCGCGGGCGTCGAGGTCGGCACGAGTGGTGCCGACCCGAGGTCGAACCAGGTCGCGCTCGAGGCCGTCTCGCACGCGCCGGTCCCGGCCTTTGGCGGGAGCGCGGCGAAGGTCCTCCGGCCGACCGACGTGCGCTGGGCGACGCTGCTCGATGCCCCGGTGGCGACGCAGCGCGAGCTGGTCGAGCGCCTCAAGGCGGGCAACTTCTGGGCGGTCGAGGTCTTCGCCCCCGGCATGGCACCTCGCCCGGAGCACCGCCACGACGACCGTGGCCCGCGCCACGACGACCGTGGCCCGCGCCGCGACGACCGCGGTCCGCGCCACGACGACCGTGGTCCGCGCCATGAGGGACGCCGCGACGACCGCGGTCCGCGCCACGACGACCGGGGTCCGCGCCACGACGACCGCGGTCCGCGCCACGAGGGGCGCCGCGACGACCGCGGCCCGCGCCGCGATGACCGCGGGCCGCGGCCCGAGGGACGCCACGACGACCGCGGCCCGAGGCCTCCGCGCGAAGGTGGAGAGCGCCCGGGCGGTTCGGACCAGGGCTGAACGCCCCTGCCACGCGTAAGCCCGATGGCCCACGACACATCGCACGACCCGACGGCACCCGGTGAGCAGGTTGCCTTCTCGCCCGAGAATGAGACACGGTTCAGGGCGATCCTGGAGCGCTACCCGAACCGCCGGGCCGCGTTGATCCCGGTGCTGCACCTGGCGCAGGAGCAGTTCGGCTGGCTCCCTCCGTCGGTGATGGCCTGGGTCGCCGGCCGCCTGGAGCTGCCCGAGAGCAAGGTGCTGCAGGTCGCGAGCTTCTACACCATGTTCGACAAGCAGCCGGTCGGGCGGTACAAGCTCGAGGTCTGCACGAGCATCCCCTGCTGCATGATGGGCGGCTATGGTGTGGTCAGGCACCTTTGCCAGCGGCTCGGCATCGAACCGGGCGAGACCACGCCCGATGGTCGCTTCACCCTGCTCGAGGCGGAGTGCCTCGCCGGCTGCGGCCACGCCCCGCTGATGCAGGTCAACGGCGAGTTTCACGAGAACCTGACCGAGACAGCCATCGACGAGCTGCTCCGCAGGCTTCCGTAACGCCGGGCCCTCCCAGGATTCCCCGCATGGAACGCGTCCTCACCGCCAACTGGTTCCGCGACAAGGCCTTCACCCTGCCGATCTACGAGGCGGGCGGTGGCTACGCGGCCTTTCGAAAGGCGCTCACGCTGACCGGCCCCCAGATCATCGACGAGGTCAAGAAGTCGAACCTGAGGGGGCGCGGCGGCGCAGGCTTCCCGACCGGCATGAAGTGGTCCTTCTTGCCCGTGAATTCGGACGTGCCCAAGTACCTCGTCGTCAACGCTGACGAGGGCGAGCCGGGCACCTTCAAGGACCGCTACATCATGGAGCGCGACCCGCACCGGCTGCTCGAGGGCTGCCTGATCGCGGGCTGGGCGCTCGGCCTCAAGGCCGCCTACATCTACATCCGCGGCGAGTTCGTGCTCGGGGCCCGCCGCCTCGAGGAGGCCGCCGCCGAGCTGTACGCAAGCGGCCTGCTCGGCAGCAACATCCTCGGGTCGGGCTTCGGCTACGACATCTACGTCCACCGCGGCGCCGGCGCCTACATCTGCGGCGAGGAGACGGCGCTGATCGAGTCGCTCGAGGGCAAGGCGGGGCAGCCGCGGCTCAAGCCCCCGTTCCCCGCCGTCGTCGGCCTCTTCGGCTGCCCGACCGTGGTCAACAACGTCGAGACCATCGCCTGCGTGCCGACGATCATCGAGCGCGGTGCGGAGTGGTTCGCCGGGCAGGGCAGCAAGGACAACGGCGGACCGAAGATCGTGCAGATCTCGGGCAAGGTGAAGCGTCCGGGCACCTACGAGGGGCCGACCGGCCTGTCGCTGCACGAGTTCATCCACTCGCCCGAGTATGGCGGCGGCCCGCTTGACGGGCGGTCGATCAAGGCCGTGATCCCGGGCGGCGTGTCATGCCCGCCGCTGAGGCCTGACGAGCTCGACGTCGGCATGGACTTCGACCAGCTCCGGGCCAAGGGCACCATGGCCGGTACCAGCGGCGTGATCGTCATGGACGACACCGTCTGCCTGGTGCGGCTGGCAGCCCGCATCGCGCACTTCTACCACCATGAGTCGTGCGGCCAGTGCACCCCCTGCCGCGAAGGCTCGGGCTGGGTGGCTCGCATCCTCGACTCGGTCGAGGCCGGCACGGCGAGCCGAGCCGACGTCGACCAGCTGCTCGACATCGTCAACAGCATCGAGGGCAACACGATCTGCCCGCTCGGCGACGCGATCGCGATGCCGATCCGGGGCTACCTGACGAAGTTCCGCGAGGAGTTCATCGCGCACGTCGAGCAGGGCTGCTGCACCTTCGCGGCCTGGTGAGCGAGGCTCCATGAACGCCGAACAGCTCCTCTTCTACCTCTTCGCCGCGGGCGCCGTCGGCGGGTGCGCCGGCGTCGTTGCGAGCCGGAACCCGGTCAACAGCGCCATCTCGCTCGTGGTCGCCTTCTTCTTCCTGGCCGGCAACTACGTGCTGCTGCATGCGCCGTTCATGGCGATCGTCCAGATCCTGGTCTACGCCGGCGCCATCATGGTGCTCTTCTTGTTCGTCCTGATGCTGCTCAACCTGCACGACGACGAGCTGGGGGTATCGCGCGCCAGCGTCTCGAAGCTCCTCGGCCTGTGGGGTGCGGCGACGGTGGCGGTCATCGCCGGCGCCTCGGTGGTGGCCTACCACCAGGGCTCGGCGACGGTGACGGCCGACTCGCTCGCCGCCGACTTTGGCAGTGTGCACGGCATCGGCCGCGCGCTGATGACCACCCACCTGCTCCCGTTCGAGCTGGTCTCGATCCTGCTGCTCGTGGGGATCGTCAGCGCGGTCGTCGTGGCCAAGAGGAGGCTCTGACATGGCACCCGTGCTGCTCGCATCGGCCGCGGATGCGGTCACCAGCCTGCCGCTGTCGCACTACCTGCTGCTGAGCGCGGCGCTGTTCGGCATCGGAGCGGTCGGGCTGACCATCCGCCGCAACGCCATCGTGCTGTTCATGTGCGTCGAGATCATGCTCAACGCGGGCAACCTCGCGCTGATCGCCTTCTCGCGGTACAGCGGCTCGCTTGACGGGCACCTATTCGCCTTCGCCGTGATGGCGGTCGCCGCCGCAGAGGCCGGGATCGGCCTGGCGCTGATGGTCAACATCTTCAGGCATCGTCGCACCCTCGCGGTCGACGAGCTGACCCGACTCAAGTACTAGGCCGGAGGTCGCGATGGACACATCGACCGCATCGACCGGCCTGCTGGCCCCGCTGCTGCTGCTGCCGCTCGCCGGCGCGCTCATCAACGGCGCCGTTGGCCGCTTCTTGCCGCGCACCCTGTCTGCGCTGATCGCCTGTGTCCCGGTGGGGCTGGCGTTTGTGCTCTCGCTGGTCGCGGGCGTCACGCTGGCAGGGCTGCCGTCCCCGGCCGACCCGTTTGCCGCGCGCGCCCTGACGCAGAGCCTTGCGGAGTGGATCGCCGTCGGCGCGCTGCAGGCCCCCTGGGCGCTCCACTTCGACGCGGTGACGGCGGTGATGACGCTGGTGATCACCGGCGTCGGGCTGCTGATCCACATCTACTCCGTCGGCTACATGCACGACGACCCGGGGTTCGCCAAGTACTTCGCCTACCTCAACCTGTTTGTCGCGGCGATGCTGACGCTGGTGCTGGCCGACAACCTGGTGCTGCTCTTCCTGGGCTGGGAGGGCGTCGGCATGGTCTCGTGGCTGCTGATCGGCTTCTGGTACTCCGACGCAGAGAAGGTGGCTGCGGCCAACAAGGCCTTCATCGCCAACCGGGTCGGCGACCTCGGCCTCATGCTCGGGGTCTTTCTGCTGTTTGGCATCGCCGGCACGGTCAACATCACCGAGCTGCGCGAGTGGGCGTCGATGCTGTCGGCCGGGCAGCTCGAGTCGGCCGGGCTGCTGCTGACCCTGGCGACGCTGTTCCTCTTCATCGGCTGCACCGGCAAGTCGGCCCAGCTCCCACTCCATGTCTGGCTGCCTGACGCGATGGCTGGCCCGACGCCGGTCTCCGCCCTGATCCACGCGGCGACCATGGTGACCGCGGGCGTCTACCTCATCGTGAGGCTGAACTTCATCTTCGTGCTGACGCCGACGACGATGACGGTCGTGGCGTTGACCGGCCTGCTGACGGCGCTGCTCGCCGGCTCGATCGGCCTGGTCCAGAACGACATCAAGAAGGTGCTCGCCTGGTCGACCGTGTCGCAGCTTGGCTTCATGTTCCTGGCGGCGGGTGTCGGCGGCGTGACCGCGGCCTTCTTTCACCTCGTGACGCACGCCTTCTTCAAGGCGCTGCTCTTCCTCGGCTCCGGCTCGGTGATCCACGCGCTCAGCGGCGAGCAGGACATCCGCCGCATGGGCGGGCTCAGGGCGCACCTGCCCTCGACGCACACGACCTTCTTGATCGGTTGCCTGGCGATCGCGGGCTTTCCGCTGACAGCGGGCTTCTTCTCGAAGGACGAGATCCTCTGGGCGGTGTTGTCGGGTCACAACCTGCTCGGCGGCCCCGCGCTCGGGCTGCTGCTCTACCCACTG
>JBILLP010000112.1:0-8417 GCA_044376025.1 Bradymonadia bacterium | reverse complement strand
GCCGCCGTAGTGTACGACCTCGTGGCGGGCGCTCTCTGCGAGCTCGAAGGGCAGCTCGTCGGAGATGTCCGAGAAGGTGAATGGGGTCCGTCGATTGATCACGAAGCCCAGCGCGCCGTCCTCATTGGCCTCGGCCAACAGGATGACCGACTTCTCGAATCGAGGGTCGATCATGGTGGGCGCTGCGATGAGCAGCCCCGGCGCGAGGGTTTCGGACATCGTGCACGACGGCGCGGGAGGGGAGCCGTCAGGCTAGCGTCCTGCGCCCGGCGTGGAAAGGTGCCGCCTTACGCGCGGAGGCTCTCGGTGACGTCGTCGGTCTCGGTGTGGGACCGGTAGGCCTCGTCGTGGCGTCGTCGGCCGCCGGCGACCCAGATCGCGAGTCCGAGCAACAGCACGATCACCGCACCGATCTGCCCGGGGGTGATGCCCGGCTGGACGAGGTCGGAGAAGTAGCGCTTGTCGGCCCCCTCGATGTCGATGGCCCGCAGCGTATCGAGGTAGAAGCGGATCGGCGCGTAGGCGATGATGAAGACGGCGGCGTACCATCCGGGGCGAAGGTCCTTCTGCTTCAGCGCCCAGAAGTGGAAGAAGAGGAACATCGCACCGGCCCAGAGCATCTCGAGGAAGCCCAGGTCGAAGCGCGGCGTGAAGCCCTCGGCGCCAAAGCCAGGCACGGCGGGGACACCGGCGCGCCAGCCATCGGGGAAGTTGACCGCGAGCCAGGCGCTCGACGGCTTTCCGACGTGGTCATGGGCGGTGAAGCAGCCCATGCGCCCGAAGAACCAGCCGACCGAGAAGCCGTAGGCCAGCGAGTCGAGGTAGCGCAGCACCGGTCGCCCCTTGCCGCCCACAAGCTCGAACAGCCTGGGGATCACGACGATCCGCCTGAGCCTGAAGAAGGTCACGAGTCCGATGGCCGCGCCGAGGAATCCGCCAAACGACGAGATGCCCGAGGCGATCTTGAAGACCTCGAGCCAGCTCCCGTTGTCGCACCGGCCGTTGGGCATGCACTGGTGCTGCACCGACTGGATGTAACACTCCGCGGCGGTGGTGCAGGGCTGCCCGAAGACGCGCTCGGGGTAGTAGGCGAAGAGGCTGACCTGGTGGGCGAAGATGAACCCCAGGATGACGACCCACAGCCCGAGGTCGCCAATCGCTCGGCTGCTGAGACCAGTCCGTTCGGCTCGGCGCTGTGCCAGCCAGGAGCCGAGCACGACGCCGATGCCGACGAGGATGCCGAACACATGGATCTCGATGACCCCCGGCTTGAGGACGAAGGGGGTCGTTTGGAAGAACGGGATGAACGCCAGCATCAGCTCCCCATCGGGTGCCAGGAGGTCTTGGTCTCGAGGAAAGGGGTCACGCGGTAGAGGCTCTGGCGCGCGGGGGAGCGCCAGCCGGCGCTGTCTGTGGATGCCTCGACCCAGACGCGCTTGATCGACTCCGAGGCCGCCACCTCGAGCGCGGCGTGTTCGCTCCCGGAGAGGCCGACCGCCGCCACGGCATCGACGTCACGGTGTGCGGCCGCGGTGGCGAGCATCTCGTCGCGGCCCGCGGTCAGGATATTCACGACACCGCCCGGCAGGTCGCTCGTGGCGAACACCTCCGCGAGGTCGATGGCGATGACGGCCGACGAGGTCGGCACGGTCACGACGACGCTGTTCCCGCCGCAGACGATCGGGGCGATCGTCGAGACGAGCGACAGCAGCGGCGCATCGGGCGGTGCGAAGAGGGCAACCACGCCGATCGGCTCGGGGCTCGAGAGGTTGAAGAAGGGGCCGGCGACCGGGTTTGCGGCTCCCAGCACCTGCGGCAACTTGTCGCACCAGCCGGCATACCAGACCAGCCGATCGACCGCGGCGTCGACCTCGGCGACCGCCGACGCGCGACCGGCGCCGTGGATGCGCACGAGGCTGGCGACGAAGGCGTCGCGCCGGCTCTCGAGCATCTCTGCCGTGCGATAGAGCACCTGCCCCCGGTTGAACGCCGTCCGTGCCGCCCAACCCTCGTGGGCCTTGCGTGCGGCAGTGACGGCATCGCGAAAGTCCTTTCGAGACGCACGAGAGACGTTGGCCACGAAATCACCCGTCGTGGTGAGGCATCGAACGACGCGACCGCTCTCGGTCCGCGGAAAGGCTCCCCCGATGAAGAGCTTGTAGGTCTTGGCCACCTGCAGGCGGCCCGGCTTCCTGGGTTCGGCGGCCATCATCGCACCTCGAGGTAGGGAAGGAGCCCGTGGCGGCCGCCTTCGCGCCCGAAGCCGCTCTCCTTGTAGCCGCCAAAGGGGCTCGCCGCGTCGAACTTGTTGAAGGTGTTTCCCCAGACCACGCCGGCCCGCATCGCACCCGCGACGTGGAAGAGCTTGGACCCCTTGTCGGTCCAGATGCCGGCCGAGAGCCCGTATGGCGTCTGGTTCGCCTTCTGGATCGCCTCCTCGGGGGTCCTGAAGGTCATGATGGAGAGCACCGGCCCGAAGATCTCATCGGCGGCGATGCGGTGCGAGGGGGCGACGCCGGTAAAGAACGTCGGCGCGACGAAGAACCCGCGCGTCGGCAGCGGACAGGGGGCGGTGTAGCGCTCCGCACCGTCTTCCTCGCCGAAGCGGAGGTAGTCCCGGATGCGATCGAGCTGGGCGCGGCTGTTGATGGCTCCAACATCGGTGTTCTTGTCGAGTGGATCCCCGACGCGAAGGGTCGAGAGGCGGTGCTTCAGCCGTCGAACGACCTCGTCGGCGATCGTCTCCTGCACGAGCAGGCGGGAGCCGGCGCAGCAGACGTGCCCCTGGTTGAAGTAGATCCCCGAGACGATCCCCTCGATCGCCTGGTCGAGCGGCGCGTCGTCGAAGACGATGTTCGCGCCCTTGCCGCCGAGCTCAAGGGTCAGGCGCTTGCCCGACCCCGCGAGTGCCCGCTGGATCTGCCGACCGACCTCGGTGCTCCCGGTGAAGGCGACCTTGTTCACCCCGGGGTGGCGCACGAGCGCGGCCCCGGTGCGCCCGTCACCGTTGACCATGTTCACCACGCCGGGAGGCAGGTCGGCCTCCTGCAGGATCTCGGCGAGCTTCATCGCCGTGAGCGGGGTCGTCTCGGCCGCCTTCAGCACGACGGTATTGCCGCAAGCGAGGGCCGGCGCGATCTTCCATGCGGCCATCAGCAGCGGGAAGTTCCAAGGGATGACCTGCGCGGCCACGCCGAGCGGCGAGACCGACGCACCCGGGAATGCGTACTCGAGCTTGTCGGCCCACCCCGCGTAGTAGAAGAAGTGTGCCGCCACGAGGGGGAGGTCGATGTCGCGCGACTCGCGGATCGGCTTGCCCCCGTTCATCGACTCAAGGATGGCGAGCTCCCGCGCCTTCTCCTGGATGATCCGGGCGATGCGGTAGAGGTACTTGGCGCGCTCCGGGCCCGGCATCCGCGCCCAGGTCTTCTCGTGCGCCCGCCGGGCGTCGAGCACCGCCCGGTCGACGTCATCGGCCGTGCCCTGGCCGAACTCGGCGAGCTGCTCCTCGGTCGCCGGGTTGATCGCCGGGAACCAGCTCTCGGCTTCGACGAACCGACCGCCGATGAAGTGTCCGTAGCGCTGCTCGAAGCGCACATGGGACGCCGACTCGGGGGCTGGCGCGTACTGCCACGTGTCGCCAAACAGCAGCGCGTGCGGGGAGGACGGGTTCGAGGTTGCCATCGGTGTCACCCGAGCGTGTGGTAGCGAAGGGAGTCGTAGGCCCCGGTGCGCTCCTTCTCGAGCTGCAGCAGGATGTCGTTGAGCAGCACCGAGGCGCCAAGCCTGAACCAGTCCGGCGACAGCCAGGCGTCACCGAGCGTCTCCTTGACCAGAACAAGGTACTTCAGGGCGTCCTTGGCGGTGCGGATGCCTCCGGCCGGCTTCATGCCGACCATGCGCCCGGTCGCCAGGAAGTGCTCGCGGATGACCTCGAGCATTACCAGCGTCACCGCCGGCGTCGCCGCGGGCTGGACCTTGCCGGTCGATGTCTTGATGAAGTGGGCGCCGGCGTCGATCGCCAGCTGTGAGGCGAAGCGGACCTTGTCGTAGGTCTGCAGCTCGCCGGTCTCGAGGATCACCTTGAGGTGCGCCTGGCCGCACGCCTCGACCGTCGCGGCGATCTCGTCGAACACCTGCGCGTACTCGCCCATCAAGAAGGCGCGCCGGTCGATGACCATGTCGATCTCATCGGCCCCGGCCTCGACGGTGCGGCGCACCTCGTCGAGCTTCATCGCCAGGTCGCCCTGGCCGCTGGGGAAGTAGGTTGCGACGGCGGCGACCTTGACCCCGCTGCCGTCGAGGATCTGACGAGCGACCGGGACAAGGGGCGGATAAACACAGACCGCACCGGTCCGGGGGATGTCGGTCCGGGTCGGATGCGGGCGCAGCGCCTTGTGGCAGAGGTCCCTGACCTTGCCGGGGGTGTCGGCCCCCTCGAGCGTGGTCAGATCGATCATCGAGATCGCGAGCTTGAGGCCGGCGACCTTCGACTCCTTCTTGATGCTGCGCTTGCCGAGCTCAGCAGCCCGGTGCTCCACGGCGACCTGGTCGACCGGCGTGAAGCGCGGCGCGACGAAGCCACGGGCGGCGTCGGCTGTTCGTGCGTTCATCGAGGGCACCTTGGGTAGACAGACGGTGTGCGAGCCAGAGGAGCCGACGCACCTAGCAGCATCACGTCGTGGGGCGCCAGCAACGACACCACCACGTGGTTTGTTCCGGTCCTCGCTTCACGAGATGGCGCGCCTTGCCGCCGGCCGGGCGAAGCACCGGCGCACCCACTCCGTCACAGCCGGTGAGACCAGCCCGGCGTCGAGCGCCATGGCCCAGCGCACCACACTCGCCAGCACGATGTCGGCACCTGTGAATGCGTCACCGAGCAGCCATGACGAGCCCGCAACGGCGCGGTCGACCACCTGCAGCGGCTCCCGAAGCGCCTCGACCGCCCGCGCCACCCGGTCGCTGTCGCCGCTGCGACGAGCCGCGGCGAGGCCCTCGACAAGCGGGTCGAGCGTGGTCGTCGCGTAGAACACCCACGTCAGGTAGGCCCGCCGCTCCGGCGCGTCGGGCCGCGGGGCGAGCGGCGCAGGCGTGGCCAGATCGCAGGCCCAGACCACGATCGCGGCCGACTCGAACATCGGCACACCGTCGACCTCGAGGGCCGGCACCTTGGCGAGCGGGTGAATCCGGCGGTAGGCGTCGGAGCGCTGCTCGTCGGCACCGATGTCGAGCAGGCGAAGCTCGTAGGCGAGCCCGGCCTCCTCGAGCGCCCACCTGGCGCGCGTTGCACGGGTCTTCGGGACGAAGTGGAGCCTGAGGTGCAAGGGGCCTCCTTCAGCCATGATCCAGGTTCGGGTTGATTTGGATGCCGCATGCTTTACACTTCAAAGTGTGTTGTGTTGCAAGGTGGGGAGAAGCGGGATTCCTCACGTGAACCGAATGGTTGGTAGCCGCGAAACCAAGACGCCCGCGCCCGTTCCCGAGGGGCCGACCATCGGACTGCGCAGCCTCGTGGCCATGGTGCAGTTCGTCTCGTCGCTCGGCTTCGACCCGCAGCCTGTGCTTCGCGTGGCCCGTGTCACCGACGACATGCTCTCCGACCCGGAGCGGCGGATCTCCCGAGAGGACTGGACCGCCGGGTGGCTTGAGGGCGAGCGCATCACCGGTGACCCTCTGCTGGGCCTGCACTTCGCGGAGTGGGTGCCCTTCGGTGCCTTCGACGTGCTCGACTACTACGTGGTCCGGAGCCGTGACGTCCGCAGCGCCTTCGAGGGCCTGGCCTCCTACTTCCCGCTGATCCATGACGGGGTGCGTGTCGAGATCGTCGATGCACCCGACGGTACGACGTGCGTGAGCTATGTCGTGCAGGGCGGCTCGCCCGAGACCTCACGGCTGTCGAGCGAGCTGACCTTCTCGGTGCTCGTAAGGCGATTCCAGACGGTCGCCCGTGCGCCGCTCGAGCTGGTCCGGGTCGGCTTCAGGCGGCGCCGGCCTCCGAACGCCCAAGCCTACGAGGCCTTCTTTGGCGTGCCGGTGGTGTTCGGTGCGCCAGCCGACCAGCTTGTGCTGCGGACCGAGAGCCTCAGCCGGCCGCTTCCGTCGGCGGACCCACGCCTCTGTGTGGTTCTTGAGCGACACGCCCGCGATCTGATGGCACGGATTCTGCGCCATGAGTCGCTGTCGGACCGGGTTCGTCAGATCCTCATGCAGGAGGTGCCCGGTGGCAATCCGTCGCTCGAGTGGGTGGCGTCGAGGCTGGCGCTGTCTCCGCGCACGCTTCAGCGGCGGCTCCGTGACGAGGGTACCACCCATGTCGCCCTGCTCGACGACCTCCGCCGTGACCTCGCGATCGGCTACCTGAAGGAGAAGCGCGTCCCGATTGGGGAGATCGCCTTCTTGCTGGGCTTCTCAGAGCCGAGCGCCTTTCACCGGGCGTTTCGGCGTTGGACGGGCTCGACGCCCGGCGAGGTCCGCAACCAGACGGCCCCGGGCTAGGCCCCATCGCGCGGACGTGACGTCCGGGGCTCCGCGTACAGCGATGCGTCGGGGTTCTGCTGGTGGCCAAACTGCGGGAGCGCCGCCGGCAGCGGCCGGTTCTGGAACTCGTCCTTGTCGAGCCGGTCAGGCGTGACCTCAATGCGGTCGGCGAGCAGAAACCGTGAGACCTCGATGTTCGTGCGGCCCGGGTCGCGCGTCCGCATGATGGTGCGCAGCCAGGCGCGCCGGCGCTGGTGGCGATCGCCGAGGTCAACGCACAGCAGCTCGGTCATCTCGTTGCCCTCTGCGTCGGTGATCAGCACGACACGCGGGCGGCGAAGCGGGTCGGCACCCTTGCCGGGGCCCGCGACCACGGCGATCTCGCCGGTGTCGAGCTCAACCATCGAGCCGGGTGGATAGCGGCCGACCATGCGCGTGAAGGTCCGGACCATGACCGGGTCGAGCTTGGTGCCCGCCTCGCGCCGCAGCAGCTTGACCGCCTGATCGGGCGGGTAGCCCGGTCGATGGGGCCGGTCGCTGCACAGCGCGTTGTAGACGTCGGCCACCGCGATCATGCGTGAGAACAGGTGTCCCTGCCCGTCGATCGGCAGCGGGTACCCCCCCTTGCCGTCGAAGTGGATGTGGTGCTCCAGCGCGACCAGCGCGCGGTCGATCATGCCCGGCGAGTAGCCGTAGTGCTTCAGGATGTGGGCCATGCCGAGCGGGGCGTGCGACTGCACCTGCCACGCCTCGGCATCGTTGAGCCGTCGGGGTGAGTCCTTGACACCCTTGGGGATGAAGATCTCGCCGAGGTTGTGGTTGAGCGCCGCGGTGCCGAGCCGAAGCAGGTCGCGTCGGTCGAGGGCCATGGCCCGGCCCATGGTCAGCGCGAACATGCAGACCATCAGCGAGTGGGTTGCCGCGCGGAGCCGGGCATCCCGGACCGTCGTGAGCGCCAGCAGCGACTCGGGGTGCTCCTCGACGGCCTGCACGAGCCGCATGACGAGCGCACGCTGCCGGCGGCGCATGTAGAGGTCGAGCCTGACCAGCTCATTGGGGCTGATGATCATCAGACCCTCATTGAGGATCTGCGTCGCCTCCTCGCGATGCTTCTGCTGCTCGGTGACCTCGTTCGCGACGGGCGGCTTCTGCTCGATGAGCTCGATGCCGGCCGGTACCTGCGCACGGGTCTCCTCGAGCGGGTCAATCGTCATGCTCGGCTTGCTGCGGAGCACGAGCGCGAGGGTCAGCAGGTCGCTTGGGCTGACACTCGGCTGGATGACGAGGCCCCGCGCGCCGCGCCGGTTCAGCGCGGCCGTGATCTGCACGGCACCGTCCCACGAGGCCCTGACCGCACGGACCCAGACGCCGTTGACGAAGGTGTGCCCCTCGACGAACACCAGGGAGACCGATTCGCCCTGGCCCAGCGAGGTCTGGATGCTGCGGATGATCTCCTCGGCAACGCCCAGCACGGCGCGGTTGCTGCGGTCGTGCACCGCGAGCTGTCGCATCACGGCGCCGAAGTGGCTCAGGAAGTCGCGCGCGAAGGCCGCCGTCTTTCGCCGGCGTTCACGGTCTGCGAGCTCGGCGGCGGTGGCGCCGGTCTCGAGCATCGCACCATCGTTGAAGGGGTGCGGGGTGCTCATTCGTCGTGATCCCGGTCGGTGATGGCGCGGTGACCGGAGGTGGGCCGGTGTCCTGCCGCCTGGAAGAATCCGGTGCGCCCGCCGGCCTTGGCCGCGTCGGGGTCGATGCGGGTCGGGCGCGTCTTGCCCTGTGTGAGGATCTGGAGCCCCGCATTGGCGGCCTCGACTGTCGCTGTGACCTCTGCCCCCCCGAACAAGGGTACGCGCAGCTTGCTCAGCGCCCGGAGCGTCTCCGCGGCGGACTCTCCGCAGATCCGCGCTGCGACGACGCACATTTCCGTCTTGCGGGCGGGG
>JBILLP010000111.1:0-8420 GCA_044376025.1 Bradymonadia bacterium | reverse complement strand
GAGCGACTCGGTGTAGCCCAGCACCTGCGCCAGCACGCCGGTGGCGAGGGCCGCGCGCAGCTCGCGACGCTTCTCGGCGTCGGGCTCCCTGAAGCTCGGCATCATCGCGTGCGAGAGCGTGTCGTTCAACGAGTCGATGACGCTGTCGACGACGAAGGCCTCGAAGGCGCCCGACGGGTACAGCGCGCCCCCGCCGAGGTGCGCGGCGTAGCGGAGCATCGAGGCGGTCTGGGCCATGGCGACCCCGTCGACGGTCAGCACGGGCACCGAGCCGAGCGGCAGGGCGCCCGCCGCCTTGCGCGCCATGACTTCGGGAAAGGCGATGCGCTCGTCGGTGAAGGCGATGCCGCCAAGGCGGAGGGCGAGGCGGACGGGCTCCGCGCGTCCCGGGGCGTTGAGATAGGTCAGCGTGATGGCGGGCATGGTGGTCGACTCCTGCAGCGTGTGCCCGCCCAACGAGGCGGGGCCCGCAGGCTAGACCCGACTTCACGGACTGACCAGCGTGGCGTGTCGATGGCCGCGGTCACAGCAGCCGCTCCGCCTTGATGTCGAGGTAGCGGCCGATGAGGCGTGGCGTGAGGTCGCGCGGCAGCACGTGCAGCACGAACGCGCCGGCCGCCTGCAGCGAGCGGGTCAGCGCCTCGCGCTCGAGGAGCAGCTCCGCGGCCGCCGCCCGCGTGAAGGCCTGCTCGGTCGCCGTCTCCCCGGTACCGACGAGCGCGAGCTGGTTCAGCTCCCGGTCCTCGAAGAGCACCGTCAGCACCACGTGGCGCCGGGCGGTCCGCCGCACGGCCGCGAGCAGCGTGTCGCGCCCCGCCCCGTCGAGCACCTGCGTGAACAGCACCACGAGCGACCGGCGCCGCACGGCGTGCGCCACCTGCTCGAGCCCCCGGTCGAGCTCCGCCTCGACCGGCTGCGGAAAGACCTCGAGCAGCGTGTGCACCAGCCGCGTCGAGGCCCGGCGGCCGCGCGTCAGCGGCATGAAACCCTCGACCCCCCGCAGGATCCGGGCGGCCCCGACGTTGTCGCCGTGGCGGATCGCGACGTGGGCGAGCAGCAGCGCGGCGTTGAAGGCGTGGTCGAAGAGCGACAGCCCGTCGTGCTCCGCGGTCATCGTGCGCCCGCCGTCGAGCACAAAGAAGACGTTCTGGTTCTCCTCGACCTTGAACTGCCTGACGATCAGGCCGCCATGCCGCGCCGTGGCCTTCCAGTCGATGTTCCGCACAGCGTCGCCCGCGGAGTAGGGCCGCAGCGCGTCGAGCTCTGCCTCGCCGCCCCGCCGGCGCCCGACCCGCAGCATCGCCAGCTCGCGCTCGCGCCGCGCCAGGATCTCGAAGGCGTGCACGATCCGGATGTCGGGGTAGACCACCGCCTCGCCCCCGGTCGGGACCTCTGCCTTGTGCCACCAGAGACCGAGCGGCGAGCGGTAGCGCAGGTGCAGCGAGCCGAGCGCGAAGCGGCCCCGCGAGGCCGGGCGGACCGTGTACCCGATGCGGACCCGCCGCGCCGGCTCGAGCCGCACGGTGGTCGGCAGCGACCCCACCTCGCCCCGCTCGAAGCCGTCGTCGTTGACCTCGACCTCGAGCGTGCGGGGGTGCGTCGACCTGACCTCGAGCGCCACCGCGTTGTCGCGGCCGACCGACAGCACGCCCCACGGAACCCGGGTGAGCTCGACGCGCGTGGCCCGCTCGCGCGAGCGGTCGAACCAGGCCACCAGCACGATCAGCAGGTCGAGCGCGAGCACCAGCCAGAGCAGCGCCGGCACCCAGCGCCCGGCGATCGCCAGCAGCCACGGCGCCACGATCACCGCGGCGAGCCGCAGCGTCGGGCGCAGCGTCGGGCGTCGCGTCACGCCACCGACCGAGGCACAGCGACCTGCTCGAGGATGCCCGCGATGATATCGTCGACCGAGACACCCTCGAACTCCGCGTCGGCCCCCAGGATGAGCCGGTGCCGGAGCACCGCCGGCGCGCAGCCCTTGACGTCGTCGGGCACCACGTAGGCGCGCCCGTCGATGGCGGCCGCCGCCCGCGCCGCCGACAGCAGCGCGACGCTCGCGCGGGGCGAGGCGCCGAGCTCGACCGAGCGGTGGTCACGCGTGCGCTCCATGACCGTGAGCAGGTAGTCGAGCAGCCCGGGCGAGACGCTCACCTGGGCGACCGCGGCCTGCATCGCGGCGAGCCGGGCGGCGCTGGTGACGGTCCGCAGGCCGGCCGACTCGAGCGAGCCGGCGTCGAAGCCCTGCAGGTGGGCGCGCAAGATGTCGAGCTCCGCGCTCCGGGCGGGGTGGGGCACCACGAGCTTGAAGAGAAAGCGGTCGAGCTGCGCCTCGGGCAGCGGGTAGGTGCCCTGCGACTCCACCGGGTTCTGCGTGGCGATGGTCATGAAGACCTGCGGCAGGGCCCGCGAGACGCCGTCGACGGTGACGTGGCGCTCCTGCATGGCCTCGAGCAGCGACGACTGCGTCTTGGCCGGCGCGCGGTTGATCTCGTCGGCGAGCAGCAGCTCGGTGAAGACGGGGCCGGCGATGAAGTGGAACCGCTGCGTCGCGGCGTCGAAGACGTTGCCGCCCACCACGTCGCTGGGCATCAGATCGGGGGTGAACTGGATGCGCCGCGTCGAGCAGCCGGCGACGTGCGACAGCGCCCGGGCGAGCAGCGTCTTGCCGAGCCCCGGGACGCTCTCGAGCAGCACGTGGCCGCGGGCGAGCAGCGCCACGAGGAGCTGGTCAACGACCTCGTCCTGGCCGATGACGACGCGGCATACCTCGGCGCGGATCGCCTCGAAGGTCTCCGCGAGCTGCTCGATCGACACCGGGGCGGCCGTGTCGTGGGGTTCGGTGGAGGATGTGTTCACGTCGGTGTCCGTGGGGCAGGGGGGTGGTCGAGGTTTCGAGCCGGTTCGGCGCGCTGCAGCCAGGCCGCGACGGAGGCCGACCAGATCTCGAAGGGGAGTTCGGCGTCGGGGTGGCCGGGCGGCTCGTTGCGGGCGGCGCGCTCCGCCGCCCCGAGGGTGGCGTGCGCCGAGGCGATCGAGGCGCCCGTGCGACGCGCGATCGCCTCGGCGAGCTCCGCGGTGGTGGCTGCGCGGCGACCCGGGTCGAACTGCTGCCGCAGCCGGTCGAGCGCCCAGGCCGCGTAGGCCCGCTCTGCGTGCCGCGTGGCGCCGCCGCGGGCCCAGAAGAGGCCGGCGGCCTCTGCATGCTCGACGAAGCGCCGGCCCGAGGCGGGCGCCGGGTCGCGCGGCCGGCCGGTGCGGACGCCGGCGGCGGCGATCACCAGCAGCGCCAGCGCCACGCCGTGCAGCGTCGCCGGCAGCCACCAGGGCTCGAGCGGCTTGTCGTAGGGGGTCTCGTCGGGCGCCCAGGTCCAGTTGTCGACCAGCCCGACCAGGTCGCCCACGACGAGGCGGCGGATCAGCTCGGCGTCTTCGCCGAAGGCCAGCGCGACATTCGAGAGCAGCCACGGGTCGGCGTAGACGATCAGCTCGCCGGCCCCTCGCCGCAGCCGCAGCACATGGGCGAGCCCGTCGTCGCGCAGCACGACCGGCTCCCCGCCATCGCCGCTGCCCTCGACGGCCAGCGCGCGGGGGCGGGCGACCATGAGCGGCGCGGGCGGCTCCGCCGTGTCGGTCGGGTCGCCCGGCAGCGGCGTGACGGCGCGGAGCCCCGTGACCGTGCGGTCGCCCGGCAGCCGCTCCAGCCCGTAGCGCCGCGCGGTCGGGTCGTCGGCGACCAGGTGCACGGTACCGCCCTCCTCGGCGAAGGCCTCGAGCGCGAGGTAGTCTGACACGGTGAGCCGAGTCCGGGGCAGCACCACGAGCGTCGTGACCGGCTGCTCGAGCGCGTCGAGCGCCCCGGTGATCCAGACGACCTCGCGGCCCGACCCGCGCAGAAGCTCGATCCAGGCAGACTGCCCCGACGGGCTGTCGGCCTCGGGCGTCGTCGAGCAGCCCGCGAGGCCGAGCCACGACGCCAGCGCCACGAGCGCGGGGAGCCGGGTGCAGACCCTCATGCGGCCTCCCCGTCGAGCGCGCGGGTCGCGGCCCAGAGCCGCTCGAACTCGTCGGCCGATGACGCGGAGCCCCCGAAGACGACCGCGTCGGCGGCCCGAAAGAGCGCCCGCGCGGCCCTCGAGGCTTCGCTGCGCCCCCGGAGCTGGCGCAGGTAGTCTCCGTGCGTCATCGCCGGGTCGACGACGAGCCAGTGGCGCCCCTCCGCCAGCAGGATCAGCGCCGTGCGCAGCTCGAGCACGGCCTGGGCGAAGTCTCCGCGCTCCGCGGCGGCGCGGGCCCGGGCGAAGAGCTCCGGCACCGGGCGTCGAAGCAGCTCGATCGGCTCGGCGACCTCGAGCTCCGCCGCGCCGGCGTCGGTACCGTCGCCTCGCACGTAGCGGCGTCCGGCGCGCTCCAGGCCGGTCACGCGGGAGGCGATCCACACGAAGATCGCGGCGATGACGGCCACCGCGAGCCAGCCTATCCACGGGGGCAGCCTCGGGAGCGACCAGTCGCCGAAGTCGTAGTTGAACCACCGGTGGAGCCGCTCGCCGACGTCGCCGTCGCCGCGCCGAAGCTGCGCGCCGCCGTCGACGACCTCCTCGCCCGAGCCCCCTGCCGGCACCGCCTCGCCGCTGCCCGCGAAGTCGTCGATGATCCAGGCCCGGTCGGCGCGGCAGGCCGACGGCCAGCCCGGGCACTCGGGGCGCGGCTCGAGGTCGCACCAGTCGGCCTCTGACGGGTGGAGCGCATAGCCGCTGCCGTTGCACCAGCCGAAACGCTCGTCGGCGAGCACCTGCGCGGGCCTGTCGCCCGAGCCCTCGACGGCGCCGGCCTCTGCCGCGGTGGCGTCGTCGGCCCCGCCGCCGCAGGCCACTGCCACCCCGGCCAGCAGCGTCAGCGCGAGGCATCGCGCCGCGGCGTACCAGGCCGCACGGGAGATGCCGAAGGCCTCGCAGACCACGGCCACGGGCGATTCTCCCCGGGAGGTCTGCCGGCTCATCGCCGCGACCTCCCGGGCACCGCATGCTCGACGGTCTCACTCGGCAGCGCATGCGCATCGATCGGGGTCTTCGGCTTGCGTGGCGCCGGCTTGTCGCCTTGCTTGCGAGCGGTCTTCTCGGCACCCGGGACCTTCGTGCGCTCGGAACGACGCCCGTATTGCTCCCGAAGGAGCAGCTCGAGCTGCTGGTGCATCGCGAGCATCAACACCAGCATCATCCGCACCAGCGCGGCGAGCCCCGGCGGGACACCCGGTTCGGCCAGGGCGGCTTCTACCTGTTGCGAGAGCTGGCGGGGGTCGAGCGTCGACATGCACAACGGTAGATCATACCTGTGTGGTCTTGTCGATCGTCGATTGACGCTGCCAGTCGGGCAGTCTGCGCACCCGGCTCCAGTCGATTCCCTCGAGGAGCAACAACAGCTGTCCGGAGTCGAGCACCACCTGGGCGTAGCGCTCCACATCGCGAGGCAGCTCCGCCA
Organism: Bradymonadia bacterium; assembly: GCA_044376025.1. GTDB lineage: Bacteria > Myxococcota_A > Bradymonadia > REDH01 > REDH01 > JBILLP01. The sequence goes on along the minus strand of JBILLP010000111.1, from coordinate 2,945 downwards.
CCCAAGCCACCAGAGGCGCCGACTCGAACTCCACGACGACGTCACGGTAGCGCACCGTAACGCGGCCCGATGGCGCCCCTGCGACCGGCACAAACCGAGCCGGCGCGCCGTTCCCCCGAACGGCAGCGCTACTCAGCCGCTTCGTCCACTGTTGCAACGTGACCGGGTGCACACCGAGCAACGCCGCGTCCTTCTTCAACGTTCCGCCGAGGCGAACGTGCTCCGCCACGATCTGTTCCCATTCCGCCTTGCTCCGCCGTGTCATCCGTGCCTCCTGCGTTGAGACCGCGATCGGAACATGGCGCAACGTCAAGAACACGTCAGGACGTGGTGGATCGGGCGGTTACGATGCGGTCGATGGACTCGCCCGAGTCGAACTTGATGCGCGCGAGACGGCCCGAGGCGTCGTAGAAGCGCTCTTCGGTGCCGCCGGCGGTCTCGATGAGCGCGGGTCGGTTGTCGCGAGCCCAGTCGATCGTCAGCGCCTCGGCTCCGGTCGAGCCCGGCGTACTTCTCTCGCCAGCGATAGAAGGTCGGCTCGGTGATGCCGTACTTGCGGCAGGTCTCCACGATGGTCGCACCGTCGCGGGCCTCCTTGAGGACGGCCAGGATCTTGTCTTCGCTGTAGGTCAGATAGGGCCTACCTTGCCGGACGCATGAGTGACCGGCTGGTTAACAGACCTGTGCCGCAAGTGGCCGGAATTACGAGCCTCACGCTCGCCGATCAGTGACGCCCGCCGGCATGTGGCTCATGTCTATCGTCGCCACGCCGGGAGGCAGCGGCGAACCGGAGGACGCACGCCAGCCATCGCTGAACCACTTGCGAAAGGTTACGAGTCGCGTTACTTTTTGCGCGAGGTTCAGCGATGGCGAGTCCCGGCACCCTACATGAGTGGATCGAGGCGCTCCCCGAGGAGGGGAGGTACGTCTTCGCGCGACCGGACGTCGACTCGGTGACGGACGCCTCCGCTGCGGCCATCAAGATGACGCTCTACCGCCTGAAGCAGAGCGGCGCCGTCGTCACCCCGAGGCGAGACTTCTTCGTCGTGGTCCCGCGGGAGTACCGCGCGGCCGGGTGCCCGCCGGCGAGCTGGTTCGTCGACGACCTCATGCGGCACATGGGGCGGCGCTACTACGTCGGGCTGCTGACCGCGGCCGCACTCCACGGGGCCGGGCATCAGCAGCCCATGGCCTTCCAGGTGATGGTGGACTCGGCCGAGCGCGACATCGAGGTGGGGCGCGTCCGCATCGACTTCCACATGAGCAGCATCTTCGACGGCGCGGCCACACAGCCCATGCAGACCGAGACCGGCACGATGCAGGTCGCGACGCCCGAGACGACCGCCTTCGATCTCGTGCGCTTCCCGGCCGCGGCGGGGTACTGGAGCAACATCGCGACCGTTCTCGCCGAGCTGGCGGAGAAGATCGACCCCGACGCGCTCGCCGCCGGCGCCGCACGCGTGGCCCGGACGGACGTGCAGCGACTCGGCTGGATCCTCGACTTCGTGGAGCAGCCCGACCTCGCAGGCGCGCTCGCCGCCACGGTCGCGGACAAGCGACTGCTGCCCACCCCGCTCACGGGAGCTCGCGAGACGGCGAGCGCTCCCCTCGACCCCCGCTGGCACGTGCTGGTCAACGACGACGTGGAGCCCGACCTGTGATCCCGAGAGCGAGCATCACCGCGTGGCGTAAGGCCGCGCCATGGCCCGACAACACCCAGGTCGAGCAGGACCTCGTGCTCTCCCGCGCGCTCGTCGAGCTCTTCCGCCGCCCGGCGTTCGCCGAGGGCGCTGTGTTCCGCGGCGGCACCGCACTGCACAAGCTCTTCTTCAATCCTCCCGGTCGCTACTCCGAGGACATCGATCTCGTGCAGCGTACGGCGGGGCCGATCGGCCCGCTCGCCGACGAGATCCGAGCCGCGCTCGACCCCTGGCTCGGCACGCCCAAGTGGAAGGCCGGTCAGGGCCGCTTCACCCTGTACTACCGCTTCGACACGACCTTCACGCCCGTCGTGCAGATGCGAGTGAAGATCGAGATCAGCACGCGCGAGCACTTCGCCATCCACGGCTCCGCCACGCAGCGGGTGGAGGTCGCGAACCCCTGGTTCTCGGGGCATGCCGACGTGGCGACCTTCAGCCTGCCGGAGCTTCTCGGGACCAAGCTGCGCGCGCTCTACCAGCGCAAGAAGGGGCGCGATCTCTTCGACCTCGACCTCGCGCTGGACCACCCCGCGTTCGATGGCGACCGCCTCCTCGAGGCGTTCGAGCAGTACATGGCGTTCGGCGGCACGCCGGTGACGCGCGCGCAGTTCGAGACCAACATGGCGGCGAAGCTCACCGACCCGGCGTTCCTCACCGACGTGCCTCCGCTCTTGAGGACGGGCCTCGAGCACGACGCCGCTGCGGCTTGGTCCCGTGTGCACGCAGCGCTCGTCAGCCGTCTCCCCGGAGACCCATGGAAGGGGGACGGCGATGCGCGCTGATGTGCGAGCCGGCCGCCTTCGCCGGCGTCCCTTCATCATTCGCTGACGCGTGAGGTCGACGATGTTCACCTCGCGCGGTCAACCCGTCCTCCGCTGCGCCATCTACACCCGCCAGTCGGTCGCGCGCGGTGAGCAGGACCTGACCTCGTGCGACGTGCAGCGCCAGCGCTGCGAGGACTACGTGCGGGCCATGCAGTACGAGGGCTGGGTCGCCCTCGACGAGCGCTTCGACAACCTCGGCGTGAGCGGCGGCAGCCTGGAGCGGCCGGCGCTGCGACGCCACGACGGGCGGCGGAGGGGCCCCGAAGCGGCCATCTCAACTGGCGAAGGGGTGGGTAACTTTTACTGTCGCTTGACACACGCGGGCGGGAGAGGTCGCCCGAAGGGCGGGTGAGGGCTCCGGCCGAGTCGCACGCGATGCGCCTGGGCCGGGTCGCGCTCGCCGCCCCCGATTGAAATCGGG
>JBILLP010000585.1:0-2574 GCA_044376025.1 Bradymonadia bacterium | reverse complement strand
GCCACTGAAGAGACCGCGACGGCGCAGGCCCAGCAGGCATCCGCGAGGGTGCCGTCACGCCCCGCGCCGAGCCGGCGAACCGAGACCGCTTCACCGGCGCGGCCCGCCGCCACGCCACCGCCCCCCGCGCAGCGTGTCGGCACGCCACCGCCCGCGCGGCCCGCTGCCACACCGCCACCGCCGACCAGGCCCGCCGCCACAACGCCACCGACCAGGCCCGCGGCAACCCCTCCGCCGGCGGCATCGAACGCCCCGGGGCTGCTCACCGTGCAGTCACGCCCGGCAGCGCGGGTGATCATCGACGGTCAGGATACCGGCAGGTTCACGCCCCTGATCAACGTGCCGGTCGTTCCCGGTCGCCACCGCATCACGCTTGTGAACCCCGAGTTCAACCTGAACAAGGAGTACGTGATCGAGATCGAGTCGGGCAAGCCGCGAACCCTGATCCACCGCGAGTAGCGGGGTTCATGCCGGACGCAGCGCCTCGTCGAGCAGCCGCTGCACCCTGACCGCGAAGCTCGGGTCCGTCCCGAGCACCGCCTGGAGCATTGCCGTGCGCTCCTCGATGCGGGCCTCGGGCGTCGCGGGCGGCACCTGCGATCGAGCGAACCGGGCAATCACGGCATCGACCGCCGCGGTGCCCGGATCAACGCGACCGGCCCTGATCTCGACCGCCACGGCCTCGACTGCGCCGCGCACCGCGTCGGGCGCGCGCACCGGACCCACCGATGCGAGGGAGGCCACACCCTCGACCGAGTTCATCGCGCCGACACTGCCAACCGCTTTCACCGACATGGAGGCGCCATAGCTCAGCCTGCGATCGATCGCCAGAGAACCGCCCCTGGTCGCGCGGCGACGGTTGCGCCTTGTCGCATCTTCCGGCAACCAGCAGACTGAGCCTCGCGCGAGGCACTCGAGACGCCTCCGAGTCGGCCCCCAGGTGCTCCCGTGTCAGATTCCCACGCCCCGCGACCTGGTCCGATCTCGCTGGCGCTCGGGATCGCCTCGTTCGTGCTCTACCTCTCGAGAGCCGCCCCGACGGCCTACCTGCTCGACAGCTCCGAACTGGTCTCCGCGACCTGGGCGCTCGGGATCAGCCATCCGCCCGGCCATCCGGCGTTTCACCTGCTGTCGTTTGCGGCCGGGCTGCTCCCACTCGGCCCCTACCCGTGGCGCATCCACCTGTTCAGCGCCGTTGCGACGTCGCTGGCCGTCGCACAGCTCCCGTTCATCCTGCGGCGCCTCGGTGCGCTCGAGGACCGCCGCGACGCGCTGCTGGCCGGTCTGGCGGGGCTGATGGCCGCCGGCACGACCGCGTTCGTCTTCCAGTCGATCCGGGGAGAGGTCTACGCGCTGCACCTCCTTGTCGCCACCACGGCCTCGCTGCTCGCCTGCGCGCCACGCCGCTCGCTCGATGCCCGGGCGATCGCCGCACTCGCCGTCGTGCTCGGCGTTGGCCTGCTGAACCATCACTTCCTCACGCTCTGTCTCTTTCCGGCGATCCTGGTGGCCATCGCGACGAGGTCACCATCGATCCGGCAGGCGTGGAATGGCGGTCGGTGGGCGCTGCTCGTCGGCGCGGCGATGCTGGCCGGGTACGCCTTCGAGGTCGCGCGCGGGCTCGCCCGGGCTGCGGCGAGCTGGGCCTGGCCGACCACACCGGGAGAACTCTACTGGGTGGTCTCCGCGGCGGCCTTCCAGAAGACAGCCGCCAAGGTCGTGACCGTGAGCCTTCCTGAGGGCGCGCAGAAGGTGCTCTGGCTGATGTCCGACCAGCTCGGGCCACTCGTCGTGACAGCCTCCGCCGTCGGCCTGATCGCCCTCTTCAGGACCCGCTGGCGGGACGCGCTCTTCTTGACCCTGGCGATCGTGGCCAACCTCAGCACCCAGGTTGCGTTCGACTTCGACCCGTGGAATCCCGACGTGCTCGGCTACTTCATGGCATCCATCTGGTGGCTGGTGGTCGTCTTCGCGCTGCTGGTCAGGGACATCCTCCACGCGCCCGGACTCGCGCCGCGGTGGCAGGCCGCCGGGGTGGCGGTCGCCGTCGCCTTCGCCGCAACGACTCCGCTCGCCTGGTCGCTCGACGCGCGGACGCGCGACCTTGCAGACTACCGCGACAGCGAGCGGCTCCGGGACTTCACGCTGCGGGCGATGCCTCCCGATGCCCTATGGGCGACCACCTACTTCGAGTCGGCGTTCAACACGTGGTTGGCGCAGGGTCCCGAGGACCAGCGCCCCGACGTGATCCACCTGCACCGCTCGTTCCGCACCTACGGCAACTACGACGCCCGCTTCGTGTCGCAGCACCCCGAACTCGCCCCGCTGCTCGAGGCTCCGGCCAGGGATGCCGCGCTCTCGGTCGGCGCGCTCGGGTCGATGGCCCGGACCCGCCCCGTCTTCATCGAGGCCGATGGCATCGTCTCCGACGCAGAGCTGGCCCGCGGAGTCCCCGCCGGTGGAGGGCTCCGCTGGATGACGGCGCCGCTCGATCCCCAGGCGATACTGCAGCGGGTCAGGAACCATCTCGAAGGCATCCAGCGAGCGGTGGGGCGGGTCGGCGATGCCGAGCTG
>JBILLP010000110.1:0-8439 GCA_044376025.1 Bradymonadia bacterium | reverse complement strand
GCCTCGGGCGCGGTCCCGGGCGCCATGCCCGGCCAGAGCCCGTGGTGTCTCATGGACCGCGACACGGGGTCAAGCGCCCGTTGGGCCCGCGACCCGCGCCCTGCCCCGCCTCACGCGCCGAGCAGCCCGCCGCCGCCCGACCCCGGCTTCGACTCCACCGGCTTGCGCAGCGTGATGCCCCGCCCCTCGGCCTGGCCGGCGAAGTAGGCCGTCGCCGACGACGTCGTCACCGCCCGCGCCGCTCGCTGCCGCGGATGCCTGCGGTCGAGGTAGCCTGCCGCCCGCTCGTCGCGCAGCGACACCAGCGCCGTGCCCGACGGCGACTCCTCGTCGCGGCGGTTCAGCGTCTCCGAAAACCCCGACACGATCCCGACGAGAAAGGAGTTCCGGTCGGCCTGCCCCGCCAGCCCCGACGCCGCGCCGCGCGTCTGCCAGAGCCGCTCCGCCGTCTGCCGCACATACTCGAAGACGAACTCGGCCATCTTCACGTTCGCCTCGGTGCCGCAGATCTCGACCACACGCCCCGTCGCACCCCGCGGGTCATCGAGGTCGACGAGGATCGCGCTCACGAAGAAGTGCCGCGTCAGCAGGCCGGCGAGGTGCTTCACATAGCCCGGCATGCGCGCGCTCGGCGTGCCCAGGTGGCGCCACGTGTAGTCCTCGTCGCGGGGCTGCTCGAGCCGGGTGAGGTTGTACTTGACGATGAGCCGGCGGGCGGCGCGCGCGGCCGATTCCGCCTCGTGCAGGTTCGGGCTGTTCGCCAGCGTCAGGAGCCGCGAGACCTTCTCGATCACCCGCGCCTCCTCGGTCTCGACCTCCGTCCGCGGCGCGCCGGCCGCGCGGGCGTCGATGCCCCGCTCCTGACACACACGCCGAAAGGCCGGCCCGTGTGCCGTCTCGTCGGCCACACGCAGCACCTCGCCCACATACTGGTGCGCCATCTCGTGCTTGAGCACCTCGATGACCCCGCCCCACGGCGCCACGAGCACATACGCCCGCGAGAACTCGATCATGCGCGGGCCCGGCACCCAGCGCGCCAGGTAGTGCCGCCCGTCACCGAGCGCGAAGGTCGCCGGCTGCATCGCGCGCCCGAAGATCCAGAGGTTCCAGCGCTCCCATTCGAAGGCGAGCTGGCGCAGGATGGCGGTCTCCGCGTCGAGCGAATCCGGGCGGCGGGCAGCGGTCATCTGGGGCGAGGCGGCGGGTCGGGGAGACGGGGCGAGTGTCGTACCCATAGCAGCAAGGCGCGTTCCGGGACAGCCCGCCCATCCGCGGCCGGCCACGGCGAGGCCGCCGAGCTTGCCAACCCGCGACCGACCGGGGTACGCAGCGCGCCGATGAAGGCCCCCTCCCCACGAACCTGGTCCCGGGCGCTCCCGCTGGTCGTCGCCCTCGGCTGGGCGGCCCCGGCCGCCGCGAGCGTCCCCGACCTCTTCGGCTACGGCGCCCGCAGCACCGCCACCGCCGGCGCGCTCGCCGCCTCGACCGAGGGCCACGAGGCCGTCTACTACAGCCCTGCCAACCTCGGCTTCGAGTCGCAGCGCTCCTTCGCGCTCGGCTACCAGCACGCCTCGCTCTCGCTCGACATCAACGGCGACGACCACCCCGCGCTCGACGCCCCGTGGCTCGTGATCGGCTTCGGCATCCCCGTGCCGCTCGGGCCGCCGCTCGAGCGGCGGCTCGCCTTCGGCCTCGGCTTCGTGCTGCCGCAGACCTCGATCCTGATCGCCGACACCAAGCGGCCCGGCGAGCTCACCTTCCCGCTGGTCGAGAACCGTGCCCAGACCGTCAGCGTGCAGCTCGCGACCGCCGTCCGGGTCACCGACTGGCTCAGCCTGGGCTGGGGGCTCATCGCGCTGTCGGAGCTCGAGGGCGGTATCGACGTCGCCCCCAACGAGACGGGCAAGCTCGGCTCCAAGGCGCGCGACCAGCTCATCGCCAGCTACGCCAATGTCGCCTCGCTCGCGCTGCGCCCCACCCCCGCGTCGAGGCTCGCGGTCGAGTGGCGCGAGTCGTCGGCCGCTGAGTACACGCTGCCGATCGACGCCGACCTGGGCGACAGTTTCAACATCCCGGTGCCGCTGCTCGACATCACCGGCACGGCGCAGTTCGACCCGGCCCACCTGGCGGTCTCGGGCTCCTACGACTTCGCCGACCAGGTGCTCGTGGGGGCCTCCTTCGTCTACAAGTGGTGGAGCGGCTTCGAGAACCCGATCCGCTACACCTCGGTGCCTCCCGGCTACCCCGACCAGCCCGATCCCGACTTCGACGATGTGCTCGTCGCCCGTGTCGGCGCAGAGGGCCGGCTGCGCTTCGACAACGCCGACGTGACGCTCAGGCCGCGCCTCGGCCTTGGCTGGGAGCCGAGCCCCGCACCGGAGCAGAAGGGGCTGCACAACTACCTCGACAACGACCGGGTCGTGTCGGGGCTCGGGCTCGGCATCACCCACGGCATCTTCACCCTCGACCTCGTCGCCCAGCACCAGCTCCTGCTGTCACGCACCCAGCAGAAGCCCTGCGACGAGGCCGGCAGGCCCCTCTCGCTCGGGCCCTACCCCGCGGGCGACGGCAGTGGCGACCCGATGCAGGGCTACGCATGGCCCAGCTACCCCGGCCCGAACCCGGGCTGCGGCACCACCACGCACAGCGGCTCGACCTTTCTGCTCGGCGCCGAGCTGGGGGTGCGGTTCTGATGCGCCCCGCAGCCACGACCCGCCGGCGCCGGCCCTCTGCGATCGCGCCCCTCGCCGCGACCGCCGCCCTCGCCGCGACCGCCGCCCTCGCCGCGACCGCGACCGCGAGCCCGCTCGACGCCTTTGGCTACGGCGCGCGCGGCATCTCGCTCGGCGGCGCCATGACCGCCAACGCGACCGACTACTCGGCCAATTACTACAATCCCGCCGGGCTCGCCGTCGACCCGCACCTGCGGCTCGAATTCGGCTACATCTACGACCAGCCGCGGCTCGAGCTCAACGGCGGCGACCTCGACGTCGACCGCAACTACGGCGTGCAGGGCGGCGTCGTGATGCCGGGCTCCGTGTGGGACCGCCGCTTCGCCGTCTCGGTCGGGCTCTTCGTCCCCGCGGAGCGCGTCAGCCGCATCCGCGCGCTGCCGCAGCGGCAGCCGCACTTTTCGCTCTACGACAACCGGCCGCAGCGCATCGTCATCACCACCAGCCTCGGCGTCGAGCTGCTCGACGACCTCTACCTCGGCGCCGGCGTCACCTACCTGAGCAACACCGAGGGCACGCTCGACATCCGCGGCCTCGTCAGCCTGCAGAACGAGGAGCAGTCCGCGCTCTTCTCGTCGGTCGACGTCGACCTCTCGTCGGTGCGCTACCCGTCTGCGGGGCTGCTCTGGACGCCGGGCGACCACTGGCGCGTCGGCGTCGGCTACCGCGAGGAGTTCGACCTGCGGCTCGACCTCGACGTCAGGGTCCGCGGCGATGTGGCGCTCAACGTCAGGCCGGGTGCGCCCGTACGCCCCATCGTCGAGGACGGCTACTTCAGCCTCACCACCGAGAACAGCAACCTCTTCGCGCCGCGGCAGCTCGCGCTCGGCGTCACCTACGAGGCCGACCGCTGGATGCTCACCGGCGACCTCACCTGGCACCAGTGGAGCCGCTTCCCCGCGCCGGTCTCGACCATCACGATCGACCTCAACATCGGCAACATCGTCACCAACGACGACGTGCCCCCGACCGACAAGCCGCTCGACCCCGGCTTTCACGACATCGTCGTCTCGCGCATCGGCGGCGAGTACGACCTCGTCAGGGGCTCGACGCTCGACCTCACGCTCCGGGCCGGGCTCTCGTACGAGCCCTCGCCCGCCCCCGACCAGCCGGGCGCGACCAACTACGTCGACTGCGACAAGCTCGGGCTCGGTGCCGGCTTCGGCATCAACGCCCACGACTGGACCACCGTCTTCCCCAAGCCGGTGCTGATCGACGTCGCCTTCCAGTACATCAGGCTCCTCGACCGCGACTACGACAAGGCCAACCCGGCCGACCCCGTGGGCGACTACCGCGCGAGCGGCGACATCCTCGGCGGCTCCGTCTCTGCCAGCTTCTTGTTCTGACCATGCGCCACCTCGTCACCCTGCCCGCCTTCGCGGCCGGCCTCCTCGCGTGCGGCTCGCTCGGCGGCGACGGCGGCGGCGCCGACAACCTCCCCAACCGTGGTATCGTTCCGTGGGAGCCGGTCGTGGCGGGTAGCGGCGACGACGCCTCGCGGGCGCTGTTGCGAGCCGAGGCCGGCTCGGTTGACCGGCTCGTCGGGCCGGCGGTGCTGCGCGACGGCAGGGCGTGGGTGATGTTCGTCGAGCGCGGGGGGCCGGGCCGCCCGGGCCGTCTGCTCCGCGTCGAGCTGACCGACGCGTTCGTCTTCTCGCAGCCCGTCGACGCAGTGGCCGCAGAGGTCGCCGGCACGCTCGTCGCGGGCGCGCAGGGCGTGCGCGCGCCGTCGGTGACCGAGCGGGGCGACGGTTTCGTGCTTGGCTTCGAGGTCGGCGACGGGCAGGGCATCGCGACGCAGCCGCTCGACGCGCGCGGGCGCCTCACCGGGAGCCCGAGCCTGCTGCTCGTGCCCGAGGGCAGCGGCGAGGCGCAGGGCGTGCGCGCACCGTCGCTGGTCGACGATGGCGGCGAGCTGCTCGTCTTCTACGCCTCGGGCGAGGCGGGCGGCGCCTCGACGCTGCGGCGGGCGCGGGTCGCCGCCGACGGCACGGTGTCGGACCGGCGCGTGGTGCTGAGGTCGGAGCCGGAGTGCCCCGACGCGGCGGGCAAGCCCGAGACCTGCTGGGACGCCGAGGGGTTGTCGGACCCCGACGTGCGGATCGCCACGACGGCGCTCGGGGAGCGCACCTGGCGGCTCTTCTACGCCGCGGGCGCGCCCGACCGGCGCGACATCGGGTTCGCGGCGTCTGACGACGGGCTGCGCTGGTTCCGGTTCCCCTACAACCCGGTGCTCTCGGAGCGTTCGCTCGACGAGGCCGGGCCCTTCCAGGCCTTCGAGGGGGGTCGATACTGGCTCTTCCACTCGATCGGGTCGCCGTCGAAGCCGTCGGGCATCGGCATCGCGGTCAACGCCCCGGACGCGCCGTCAGAGACCTTCTGAGCCGGCGTGCCAGGCGCCGGCGTCAGGCGCCGCGCGCCATCCCCGGGGAGCCGACCAGCTCGCGGCGGGAGCTCCCCCCGCGCGAGGGCCCGACGATGCCGTCGCGCTCCATCTGCTCCATGATCTTGGCGGCGCGGTTGTAGCCGATGCCGAGCCGGCGCTGGATCAGCGAGATCGAGGCGAAGCCCTCGTCGAAGCAGGCCTGCACGCCACGCACGTACATCTCGTCGACCGGGCCTGAGTCCTCGGCCCCGGCCTCGTCGCCTTCGCGCGCCTCGAGGATGCTCTCGTCGTACTGCGGCGCGCGCTGCTCCTTGAGGAAGGTGACGACCTTCTCGATCTCGACCTCGTCGACGAAGGCGCCGTGGACACGCACAAGGTCGCTTCGCCCGGGCGGGCGAAAGAGCATGTCGCCCATGCCGAGCAGGTTCTCTGCGCCGATCGTGTCGAGCACGGTGCGGCTGTCGGTGCCCGACACGAGGCGGAACGAGATGCGGGTCGGGAAATTCGCCTTGATGAGGCCGGTGATCACGTCGACCGACGGGCGCTGCGTCGCGAGGACCACGTGGACGCCCGCGGCGCGCGCCTTCTGGGCGAGCCGTGCGACGGCCTGCTCGACGTCCTTGCCGGCGACCATCATCAGGTCGGCGAACTCGTCGACGATGACGATGATGAAGGGCATGTGCCGGTGGCGGGGGCGCCCGTCGGCCTCGGTGCGCGCGAGCATCTCCTCGTAGCCGGTGATCTCGTCAGGAATCCCGCCGTTGAACGGCACCTTGGCGCGCAGCTCCGCGAGCTTCTCGTTGTACCCCTGGATATTGCGGACGCGGAATTCGGCCATCAGCGAGTAGCGCCGCTCCATCTCCGCGACGGCCCACTGCAGCGCGGTGGCGGCCTTCATGGGGTCGGTGACGACCGGGAGCAGCAGGTGCGGGATGCCGTCGTAGATGGCGAACTCGAGCTGCTTGGGGTCGATCAGGATCATGCGGACGTCGTCGGGCGACGCGTTGTAGAGCAGGCTCGTGAGCATGCCGTTGACGGCGACCGACTTGCCGGAGCCGGTGGTGCCGGCGATCAGCAGGTGGGGCATCTTGGCGAGGTCGGCGGAGATCGGGTTGCCCTCGATGTCCTTGCCGAGCGCGAGCGTCAGCTTGCTCTTCGCCTTGAGGAAGCCGTCGGAGGCGATGATCTCCTTGAGGTAGACCGTCTCGCGCGAGGGGCTGGGCACCTCGATGCCGACGCAGCCCTTGCCCGGGATCGGCGCGATGATGCGGATGCTCATCGCACGGAGCGCCATGGCGATGTTGTCGGTGAGGCCCGAGATCTTCGACAGCTTGGTGCCCGACTCGGGCTCGAACTCGTAGAGCGTGACGACCGGGCCGGGGCAGATGTTGATCACCTTGCCGCGCACGTTGAAGCTCCCGAGCACGGCCTCGAGCGTCGCGGCCTCGTCGCGGAGCCGGTCGCGGTCGATGTCGCCGCGCTTGGCCTCCTTGAAGCCGAGGTAGGACATCGGCGGGAACTCCCACTCGGGGTTGGCGCCGGCGAGGTGGAGCCGCTGCTGCTGCGCGAGGTCGAGGTCGGCGGCGCGCGGGCGGTGCTTGAACGCCTCGGGCTCGACGATCACCGGGCCGATCTCTGCGTGGTCATACGGGGCATCGGCGAGGCGGGCGAACCCGCGAGCGGGGGTCTCGACCACGGCGTCGCCGCCCGCGCTGTCATCGCCCACGATGTCGAGACCGGCGGCGTCGTCCTCGTGCCAGGGCGCCGAGCCGCCGAGCTTGGGCCAGTTGCCGGACTCCGCCGGGCGCACCCCCGGAGCCGTGCCCCCGCTGCGCTCCGGCGAGGCGGGCTCATCGGGCGTGGCGCGGCCTGTCTGCCGCGGTGGAGCCTGCCGCTCCGCGGCATCGGCGCGCTGTGCCCCCGGCGCCTGGCGCGTCTTCACGGCCGGCTCGGCGGCGCCCCCAACGGCGAAGGCACCCGTGTTGCCGGTCTTCAGCGTGCGACGGCGACGACCCTGCGTCGCCCTGACGTCGACCTCCTGCGGCGCCGGCTCCTCGACGACCTTCGGCGGGTAGGACTCCCAGTCGGCGCTCTCGTCGAGCGCCGCCTCGAACTCGCTCGACACCTCGTACCCGGTCTCGGTGTCGCGGCTCCCGCGCCGAAGGCCGAGCCGCTCCATCCAGCGCGACCACACCCCGGTCTGGACGGCCTCGTCTGACGCGCGCGCCGCGCCCGTCGTCGAGATCGCCGTCCCCTCGGGCAGCGGCGCGACCGCGCCTGCCCCCGACCGCGCGGGTTTCAGCCTCGAACCGCCCGACCAGGCCCGCGCCACCACCTCGCGCGTCACCTCGACCACCGAGAGCCGCAGCACCAGGATCGCCGCGACCACCATCGCGGTGAGCGACACGATCGTCGCTCCCACCCGCCCGATCGCCAGCGCCAGCGCGTCGCCGACCAGCGTGCCGAGCAGCCCTCCCGCCTCGTGGCCCGAGAAGGTCCACGCCGGGAAGAGCACATGGAAGGCCGAGGCGCCCGCCACCAGCGACACGATGTAGCCGACGATCTCGTCGTTGTGCCTGAACAGCCTGCGCCCGGTCAGCAGCGCCGCGGAGCCTGCGAATGCCAGCGCCACGAAGACGTAGCTCGCGACCCCGAACGAGAAGAGCAGCGTCTCCGCCGCGTACGACCCCACCGGGCCGATCCAGCTCGTCGGCGGCGTCCCGTCGGCGCCCGGCGTGTACGAGACCAGCGCCAGGAGCAGCAGCACCGCGCCGGCGAGCACCACCACGCCCCAGATCTCCTGCGTCTGGCTCGTGCTCTCGTCGGCTCCGAAGGTGCGGTCGGCGTTGCGGGCAGGCGTCGAGTTGGCCATGGCGGGCTCGTCAGGTGGGTCCGGGTCGTGGCCGGACGGGTCATGTCCGGTCGGCCGAGCCCCACACGGACCTACATCCACCGTGGGGCGCGTTGCCAAGCCGACACTCTACCCTTGCCCGCACGCCCCCCCAAGTTTTGGGCGGGCCCCGATCACCCGCCCCGCACGCCGCGCAGAGGCCCCTCAGCCGCCCGACGGCGTGACCCAGATCGGGCTGCTCCACGCCCGCTCCCGGATCGTCCGCGGCACATTCGGATCGTCGCACTCCGCCGGTCGCTCCGCCGCCGGCGCGGCGAGGCACTGCGACCAGCTCCACCGGCAGGTCGGCGTCTCGAGCACCCGAAGGTAGTAGTAGGCCGCCTGCGCCGGATCGAACTCCGGGTCCCACCACGACGCACACATCGAGCCCTCGCCGCCGCGCGTCGACGCACAGGTCGCCTCGTCGACGG
>JBILLP010000584.1:0-2580 GCA_044376025.1 Bradymonadia bacterium | reverse complement strand
CGGCCCGGGTTGGGCGCGCGCTCTACCTCCCGGCTCCGGAGCAGCGGGTGGTGGTCCGAATCGACGTCGTCACGCTCCGGGTCGAGGTGCTCGATGTCGGGGATGCCCCGGTAGCGGCCGCGGCGGGAGCGCTCGGCCGAGTCGTGGTCGCCGGCCGCGAGGGGTCCGTGAGCCTGATCGACGGGCTCGATGTGCGAGCGCGGCTCGACTGCCTCGCCGGCATGAACGCTGTCACCATCGCGGAGTCCGGGACCGCCGCCGTGGTCTGGTTCCAGAATGACGCCGCACGGGCTGGCGACCCGATCGGCAGCCTGTCGAGTGCCTGCCTTGTCGATGCCGCCGCGGAGCGCGCGTGGGTGGTCGCGGCGCCCGTGGCCCCGAGGCAGGTCGATGTCGCCCCCGACGGGCGGCGCGTGGCGCTGCGGGGTCTGCACGGCGTCTCGATTCTCTCGCTCGACGGCGAGACCCCCCGAGAGCTGGCTTCATTCGACACCCGCGAGACGGGCGCGGTCGAGGTCTCCGACGATGCCCGGTTCGTTGCGATGCCGGGTGCGGCCGGCTCCGGTTCGGTCGAGATCCGCGACCTGGTCAACGGCGTCGAGCTCAACGCGCCGATCTCCGGGCAGCTGCGCGACCTCGCGTGGCTGTCGAGCGCCGCGCTCGCCGTCGTGACGGGCTCTCCCGATGAGCTGCTCGTCTTCGATGCGGGCGGCGATGCCCTCGTCGAGCGCGGCCGCACCGCGCTGCCCGGGGCCTCGTTCGACCGCGTCGAGGCGTTCGGTGGTGATGCCGTCGCGGTCTTCTCAGGCAGTCAGCCCGGTGCGCTGCTCGTCTACGGCGCCGATGCGGTCGACGATGCCGGCCGCTGGTGGTCCAGGCGGGTGATCTCCGCATTCTCCCCGCTTGGCGCCGGTGCCGGGATCGCGCTTCACCGCGGTGAGGCCTCGGTCGATGGCGTCCGCGGTACCCCGGGCTACACGGTCTTCACGTCCACCAACGCCTCGGAGCGGACCATCCTGTCGGCGGCGATTCCCACGCAGGTCGCGCTGTCGCCCGGAGGGCTTGGCTTCGCCGTGCTGATGCCGGGGCAGGCGCAGGCCGGCTCCAGGCTCGACGTGAGCCGCGTCACCGGCGGGCCGGTCGAGACACTCGAGTTCGGTGGACGGGTCGACGCGATCGGGTGGATCGACGAGACGACAGAGGTCTACGCTGCCTCCTCCGGCGCGTCCGGGTCGATCCTGCTCGTCAATCCTGCGACCGGCGCGACGCGCAACCTGTCATCCTACATCCTCAACGCCTTTGTGGAGTGAACCGATGCGCCGCGTGCACGCACGACTGCTGTTCGTGGCGGTCCTCGCCGCCTGCGGCGACGCGGCCCCCGATGCCTCGATCGGCTGGTACGACGACGTGGGGTCACACGACGTCGGCGGCGATACCGGAGTCCAGGAGCCCGAGACGACCGAGCTCGGCCAGACCGTGACCTCTCGAAGCTTCGTGGTGCTGCCCGACCTGACAGGGCAGAGCCTCGCTCTGCTCCGCGTGCGGGGTTCAGAGACCTGGCTTCGGCGAATCGAGCTCGGGCTGCGTCCTGATATCGTGGTCGCCAGCCCCGACAGCGACCGTCTCCTGATCGTGGAGTCGCTGCAGGCCTCGGCGCTCTGGATCGACCTCGGCGACGACGCGACCGTGGTCGCCCGCCGGGCCGATCTCCGCATGAAGGTCAACCGGGCGGTCGTCTCGCCCGGGCAGTCCCGGGCCGTGCTCTGGTTCGATGCCACCGCAGACAACGGCTCGCTCGTGGCATCGCCGCTCGACCAGGTCGCGGTGCTCGACCTCTCCACGGGCGCAACGCGCGCAGAACTCCTGCCGGTCGGGCTGGGCATCCGCGACGTCGTCTTCTGCGGCGAGACCTCGTTCGCGGTCGAGACGGTCGACGGACTCTCACGTGTCTCACTCGGTGGCGAGATCAACGTGACGTCTCGCGCGTGGGCCGACGACGCGCCGCCGCTCGAGCTTGATGCCGACCTCGACATCGTGACGGCGCCTGGCTGCGGTGGCGCGCTGGCGCGCCTCCCGGGGCGCCCGGGCCTGCAGTGGGTGGCGCTCGAACCCCCCGTGACCGAGACCATCGAACCGGCGACGGCGTTCTCGGACCTCGATCGCGCCGGGCCTGAGGAGGTCGTCGCCGTGGACCGGATCGGGCGGCGTGTCGCGCTCTCGACGCTCGGCAACGAGGGTACCGCCCCGACCCTGCAGTGGCTCGCCGTCGACGGGGCCTCGCTTGGCTGGGGCGCGGCGAGCCCCGACGGTCGGACCTACTTCGTGACCGGTGGCGTCGAGGGTGCGAACCGCCTCGTCGCGATCGACATCGCCTCGCGTGCGGTGCGCGAGTTCACGCTCGAGAAGTTCGCGCGCTCGCTCAGCGTGTCTCCCGATGGCAACCACCTCTTCGTGGTCCACGGCCGGCGTCCGGGGCAGCCCGTGGCTGGCGAGCCCATCACCGACCTGATCGCAAAGAGCCCCGCAGTCTCGCTGATCGACCTCCGCGACGCGCGCACCTCGTTCGTGCGGCTCGATGTC